>NZ_JBPFDE010000013.1:0-130092 GCF_051025595.1 Pantoea phyllosphaerae | reverse complement strand
GGAGGCTTTTGATATCTGCTCTCGAGTGCCCACACAGATTGTCTGATAAATTGTTAAAGAGCGGTGCAGTCAGCGGCTGTGCCTGCTGCTGCGAGGTGGCGTATATTACGCTACTCTCCTTCGGAGTCAACCCCTTTTTTCAGGGAGTTTATCCGGCGGCTCAGCTTCCTGAGCCTCCTGAACACCGCCTTCCGTAAGCCGTTGTGCCGTGTCAGTGGAGGCGCATTATAGGGAGTTCTGCCGGGCTGACAAGCATTTCTTTAAAAATAATTGCCAGATGCCTTTTTTTTAATCGAACGGGTTAAAAGCAGACATTTCCGGGCGAAAAAGCGCACAGAAACAGCCTTCTGACGTGGAAAATTGCCCACCAGCCCTTTTATGCCGATGCTATGCTGTCACTTCGGTTTCTTGCCAGCTAGTGACACCTATATAGAAGGATTTTCGATGATACGATCCGCGCGCAGTATGGCCGGTCTGCCATGGATAGCCGCCATGGCGTTTTTTATGCAGGCACTGGATGCCACCATTCTCAATACTGCGCTACCCGCTATCGCGACCAGCCTCGACCGCTCCCCTCTGGCTATGCAGTCCGCCGTTATCAGCTACACCCTTACCGTCGCCATGTTGATTCCCGTGAGCGGCTGGCTTGCCGACCGCTTCGGCACGCGCAAAGTCTTTATTGTCGCAGTGTCGCTCTTTACCTTTGGCTCGCTGGCCTGTGCCTTATCGCAATCACTAACGATGCTGGTGCTCTCGCGCATCGTTCAGGGCGTAGGCGGCGCGATGATGATGCCGGTGGCGCGCCTGGCGTTGCTGCGCGCCTATCCGCGTAGCGAACTCCTGCCGGTGCTGAACTTCGTCACCATGCCCGGCCTGGTAGGGCCGATACTGGGGCCGCTACTCGGCGGGTTACTGGTCACCTACGCCACCTGGCACTGGATATTCCTGATTAACATTCCCGTCGGCATTCTTGGCATTGTCTATGCGCGCAAATATATGCCGGACTTTACCCTGCCTCGACGTCGCTTCGATTTTCTCGGTTTCCTGCTGTTCGGCGCGGGGCTGGTTTTGTTGTCGATCGGCATTGAGCTGTTCGGCGAGCGTATCGTCTCTGCCTGGCTGGCGTCAGGCGTGCTGGCGGCAGGCGTACTATTATTGCTTCTTTATATCCTCCATGCGCGCCGCAACCCAGCGCCGCTAATCAGCCTGCCGCTGTTCAAGACCCGCACCTTTTCGGTCGGCATTATCGGCAATATTGCGTCGCGCCTTGGCACCGGCTGCGTCCCCTTCCTGATGCCGTTAATGCTGCAGGTCGGGTTTGGCTTTTCGGCAGTGGTGGCGGGCTGCATGATGGCGCCAACGGCCATCGGCTCGATCCTGGCCAAATCGACGGTGACTCAGGTGCTGCGCCTGTTCGGCTATCGCCGTACGCTGGTCGGCATTACCGTCGTCATCGGCATTCTGATTGCCAGCTTTGCGCTACAGTCGCCGTCTGAAAGCATCATTCTGCTGCTACTGCCGCTGTTTATTCTCGGCATGGCGATGTCAACGCAGTTCACCGCGATGAACACCATCACGCTGGCGGATTTGAATGATGATAACGCCAGCGGCGGCAACAGCGTGCTGGCGGTGACGCAGCAGCTGTCGATTAGCTTTGGCGTGGCAGTAAGCGCTGCGGTGCTGCGCTTTTATCAAGAGTTCGAAACCGGCACCGTCGAGCAGTTCCATGCGACCTTCCTGACGATGGGCATCGTCACGGTGATGTCGGCCTTTACCTTTGCGCTGCTGCGGCCGGGCGACGGCCGTCACCTGATCACCAATCGCGATAAAAAGAAGAAAAGCGCTTAAGTCGAGGCGCGTACCACCAGTTCCGGCGTCAGCTCCAGCATTTGCTGGCTGGCGTCGGGATCGTTCAGGCGATGAATTAAGGTATCGATCGCCAGCTGGCCTAACTCATCCTTCGGCTGGTGAATCGTCGTCAGCGGTGGCGTCAGATAGCGCGCCAGTTCTATATCGTCATATCCCATTACCGCCATATCTTGCGGAATGCGCAGTCCCGCCTCAAACAGCGCGTGATAAACCCCGACTGCCATCGCATCGTTGCTGGTGAAAACCGCCTGTGGCGGCGACGCCAGCGCCAGCAGCTCCTTCATGGCGCTGTAGCCGCCCTGAAATTCGAAGTCGCTGTTAATCACATAGCCAGCCGGAATCGCCAGCCCGTTTTTCTCCATCGCATGGTAATAGCCCTGCAGACGCATACGTCCCGGGGTTTTATCCAGCGGGCCGGAAATGCAGGCGATGCGGGTGTAGCCGCGGTCAATCAGATGCTGCGTTGCCAGTTCGCCGCCCAGCAGCGCATTGTCCTGAATAATATCGCCGCGCCCTTCAAACGGTGCCCAGTCCATCATCACGGCAGGAATAGAAGGATAGCGATTAAGGATGGCGGCTGAGGGCAGATGGCTTTCGGTGCACATGATCAGCAGGCCGTCGACGCGCTTTTGCAGCAGCGTTTCCAGGCTGCGGTTCATGCGTTCTTCGTCGCCCGCCGTATTGCAGAGGATCAGGCTGTAGCCGCGCTCGTAACAGCTGTCTTCGACGCCGCGCACCACTTCGGCGTAAAAGGGGTTGCTGCTGGCCGTCAGCAGCATGCCAATAGTGTGCGTCTGGTTAAGCTTGAGGCTGCGCGCCAGCGCCGAAGGTGCGTAGTTCAGCGTGCTGATCGCCCGATCGACCTTCTCGCGCACCGCTTCGCTGACAAAACGGTTTTTGTTGATAACGTGCGAGACAGTGGAGGTGGAGACGCCCGCCATGCGGGCGACATCTTTCATGGTCGCCAAGGCTTAACCCTGCTGAAGTAGAAAATCGTCGATTTCCGCGCGCCACGGCACGGAGGGCTGCGCGCCCGGGCGCGTGACGGCGATGGCCGCCGCCGCATGGGCAAAGCGTACCGCGTCATGCAGGCTTTTGCCTTCCAGCCGCGCCGTAATAAATGCGCCGTTAAAGGTGTCACCTGCCGCAATGGTATCGACCGCTTTCACCGTAAAGCCGGCGATGCGCCCGCCCTTTTCGCCCTGCTCGCTGAGCCAGACGCCGCGACGTCCCAGGGTGATAAGCACGGTGCCAATACCTTTGGCATGCAGCGCCTCTGCCGCGCGTGCGGCCTCCTCGTCGCTGGAGATGGCGATGCCGGTCAGGCTTTCCGCTTCGGTTTCATTAGGCGTGATGATATCCACCAGCGCCAGCAGCTCATCATCAAGCGGCGTCGCTGGCGCGGGGTTGAGGATCACCTGCGTCTGATGGGCGCGCGCGATCTTTGCCGCCGCCAGCACGCTCTCCAGCGGCGACTCCAGCTGCATCAGCAGCGCCGAGGCGTTGACAATGACCTGCTGATGACGCGCCACGCAGTCAGGCGTTAACGCCGCGTTGGCGCCCGCGCAGATGCCGATGCTGTTTTCGCCTTCGCCGTTGACGAAAATCATCGCCACGCCGGTGGGTTCGCCGCTCACGGTCTCAACCGCGGCGGTATCAACGCGGTCCCGCGCCAGCTGCGCGCGAATACGCTCGCCGATAGCGTCATCGCCCAGGCAGGCGATAAAGGCGATATCTGCGCCAGCTCGCCCGGCGGCGACCGCCTGGTTCGCCCCTTTGCCGCCAAACGCAACGGTATACTGCTCCCCGATCACCGTTTCGCCGGGACGAGGAAAGTGCGTCAGGTTAAGAATATGGTCAGCATTAATGCTGCCGAGAACGGCCAGTTTTGCGCTTTTGCTCATAGGGTGTGATCCAGAAAGAGTGCGCCACCGGTTAAAGGTGGCGCATTGCCCTGCTTTTCTTTGAGTTATTTGGTGACCAGTTTCAGGTCAACGGGATTGATGGCCTGCACTTTTTCACCTTTCAGCACTTTATCGGCGGTATCGACGCCAATCATGCCGATCTTGTCCGGCATCTGAGCGACTGTTGCCGCCAGTTTGCCACCTTCGACCGCTTTCACGCCGTCGGCGGTGCCGTCAAAGCCGACTACCACGACATCAGATTTCCCGGCAGTTTGCAATGCACGTAACGCGCCAAGCGCCATTTCATCATTTTGCGCAAAGACCGCCTGCACATCCGGATGCGCCTGCAGCAGGTTCTGCATCACGTTCAGGCCCTTAGTGCGATCGAAGTCCGCTGGCTGGCTCGCCAGCACCTGGAATTTATGCGCATCCGAGGCCTGTTTAAAGCCTTCGCCACGCTCACGCGCCGCAGAGGTACCGGCAATACCCTGCAGTTCAATAATTTTGGCATTGTCGCCCAGACGCTTCGCGATATAGTCGCCCGCCATTTTGCCGCCGAAACGGTTATCGGAGGCGACATGGCTCACCACTTTGCCCTGCGCCGCGACGCGGTCCAGGGTGATCACCGGGATATTGGCCTGGTTAGCCATTTTCACCGCGTTGCCGACCGCATCGGAATCAGTTGGGTTGATCAGCAGCAGTTTGGCGCCGCGCACGGTCAGATCCTGCACGTTAGCCAGCTCTTTCGCCGGGTTGTTTTGCGAATCCAGCACGACCAGGTTGTAGCCCAGTTTATCGGCCTCTTTCTGCGCGCCCTCTTTCAGCGAGACAAAGAAGGGGTTATTCAGCGTCGACACCACCAGCGCGATGGTATCTTTCGCCACTGCGCTGGCGCTTAATGTCGCGCCGAGGATCACAGCCAGTGCGGTCAACTTTTTCATCATTTCATCCTGTGTAAAGGTCAGAGTTATTTACTGCTTTTGTTATCCACCAGTACCGCCAGCAGGATTACCACCGCTTTTACGATCATCTGGTAGTAGGAAGAGACGCCCATCAGGTTCAGGCCGTTATTCAGGAAGCCCAGGATCAGCGCGCCAATCAGGGTGCCCATAATGCGCCCTTTGCCGCCCGCCAGGCTGGTGCCGCCCAGCACCACCGCCGCAATCGCGTCCAGCTCATAGCCGGTACCCGCCGTCGGCTGCGCCGAAGAGAGGCGTGCAACTTCGATGGTGCCTGCCAGCGCCGCCAGCATGCCGCTCAGGGCGTAGACGATCACTTTTACGCGGTTAACGTTAATGCCGGAGAGGCGCGTTGCCGCTTCGTTGCCGCCCAGCGCGTAGATGTAACGACCAAGGCGCGTGTGATGCAGCATGTACCAGGCAAGCAGGAAAACGACGGCCATCAGCCACACCGGCGTCGGGATCCCCAGCGGGCGGCCAATGCCGAACCAGCCGAAGAGATCGGCGTTGTCGTTGAAGCCGGTATTAATCGGGCTGCCGTCGGTGTAGACCATGGTGACGCCGCGCAGCAGCAGCATCATCACCAGCGTGGCGATAAAGGCCTGCACCTTGCCGCGCGCCACGATAGTGCCTGTGACGGCGCCGATCGCCGCTCCCAGCGCCAGCGCACCCGCGACAGCCACCAGCGCGTTGACCTCTATGCCCACCAGCGAGGCGGCCACCGCGCCCGTCAGCGCCAGCAGCGATCCCACCGAGAGATCGATGCCGGAGGTGAGGATCACCAGCGTCATGCCGACCGCCATAATGGCGTTGACCGAGGTCTGCTGCAGAATATTGAACAGGTTCGCGACGGTGAAAAAGTTAGGGCTCTGGCTCGCCACCACCGCGATCAGCACGATGAGCGCAATCAGCGATTTTTGCTCCATCAGCCAGGCTTTGCTGAACCAGCGACGGCTGGACGGTAAGGTTTGGGTGCTCATACAACTAAATCCTCGCTGTGTTGCTTGCCTACGGCTGCCGCCATTAAAGATTCCTGCGTCGCCTGCTCGCGGGTAAATTCGCCGCCGGAACGGCCTTCATGCATCACCAGGATGCGGTCGCTCATGCCAAGCACCTCCGGCATCTCCGATGAGACGAGAATGATGCTTAGCCCTTCGGCCTTGAACTGATTAATAAGCTGGTAAATCTCTTTCTTCGCCCCGACGTCGACGCCACGCGTCGGTTCGTCAAGGATCAGCACGTTGGGACGCGTCATCAGCCCGCGCGCGATAGCCACTTTCTGCTGATTGCCGCCGGAGAGCAGGCCAATTGCCTGCTCCATTGACGGCGTTTTGATATTGAAAAGACGGATAAAATCGCCCACCGCCAGCTGCTCAGCGGCGTGTTTCAGCGTGCAGCTGCCGTTGCTGAAGTAACGCAGCGCCGTCAGCGACATGTTCTCTTTTACCGACATGCCCAGTACCAGCCCGTCGCGCTTGCGATCCTCGGAGATATAGACAATGCCGCTGGCCAGACCATCCTGCGGCGCGCGCGTTACCACTTCGCGGCCGTCGAGCCAGACGCGGCCTTTGCTGCGCGGCAGGGCGCCGTAAAGCAGCTTCATCAGCTCGGTGCGTCCGGCCCCCATCAGCCCGGAAACGCCCAGGATCTCGCCTTTGCGCAGCGTAAAGCTGACCTCATGCACGCCCGGTCCGCTGAGGTTCTCAACCTTGAGGCGAATCTCTCCCGGCGCCTGCTCGAGGCGTGGGTATTGATCTTCCAGCTTGCGCCCGACCATCATCTCGATCAGGCTCTCTTCGCTGAGCTCATTCACCGGACGTTCGGCAATAAACTGGCCGTCGCGGAAAACCGTCACGTCGTCGCAAATCTCGAAGATCTCTTTCATGCGGTGGGAGATATAGACAATGCCGCAGCCCTGCGCCTTCAGCTCGTTGATGACGCGAAACAGCGACAGCGTTTCGGTATCGGTCAGCGCGTCGGTCGGCTCATCCATAATGATCACCTGCGACTTAAAGCTCAGGACTTTGGCGATCTCCACCATCTGCTGATCGCCGATCGAAAGATCGCCCACCAGCTTGTGGCTGTTGAAACGCAGGTTGAGACGCTTCAGCAGCGCGTCCGCCTCGGCGTACATCCGTTTCCAGTCAATACGGCCGAAACGGTTGACGAACTCGCGTCCCAGAAAAATGTTCTCCGCTACGGTCAGCTGCGGAATGAGGTTTAGTTCCTGATGAATAATGCCGATACCCGCTTCCTGCGACGCTTTCGGGCCGCTGAAGGTGGTCTCTTCACCCAGCCAGCGCAGCGAACCCGCATCGCGGCTGTAGATGCCGGTCAGCACCTTCATCATGGTGGATTTGCCGGCGCCGTTCTCGCCTACCAGCGCCATCACGCGTCCTGGGTAGACCGCCAGCGACGCGCTCTTTAACGCCTTTACGCCGGGAAAGGATTTCTCAATCCCCTGGAGCTGTAATAAGGGTTGCATAACGGCCTCAGAAGGTGACGCCAGCGCTCAGGATGACATTCGCAAACGGAGAGCACTCTCCGCTGCGAATGACCGCCTGACTGCGTTGAGTCTGTTGTTTGAACTGTTCATGACTGGTGTAACGTACTGCAATCTTGTTTCCCTGGTGCTGTTGCAAGGCTTCGAGCACGGCGAGAAGCTCGCTATGGAGCTGCGGATTATGCTGCTTAATCTCTTCCGCAATCAGGGCGCTTTCCACCTGCATCTCCAGCGTGACGGCTTTTACCACCTGCATAAAATCGGGCGTGCCCGGCGTCAGCGCCAGATCGATGCGCTGCGGCCCTGCCGGGATCGGCAAGCCGGCATCGGCAATGGTCAGCGTATCCGTATGGCCCAGGCGGGCAATCAGGTAAGAGATTTCAGCGTTTAACAGGCGACCTTTTTTCATTTTCTGCTCCAGAGCGAAACGTTTCGCTGACGGCAGTGTATGAAATGGCGGCGGTAACTCAACGGGGGAAATCGAGAAGTGTGATCGTTATCGAAACGTTTCGCTCGCGCGCAGGCCAATTTGGCTTAGGCGATAAAAAGGGCCGCTGAAGCGGCCCGGCAGGGAAGGCGTTACGGCGCTTTACGCACCTGCTTAACGTCAAGTTCAATGCTGTTGAAATCTTTGTCCAGCTCCCCCGTCAGCTCAACGCGATCTTTCGGCGTAATGGTCAAACCCTCCCAGCGCTTGTGGTCGATCTCGACTTTCATGGTGCCGGTGGCGTCGCGAAACAGATAATCTTCGTCGCCGATCTGTTTCTCCAGCTGACCGCGCACGGTAATCCAGCTGTCGTCTTTCATCTCTTCCGCCTGCTTGACGGTCACCACGCTGCTCTGGTCATTCTGAAAACCTCCCTGTTTCGCCTGAACGGCAGGCGCATTCGCATCGACAAATCCGCCTTGCGGCGCGGCAAAGACCGGTGCAGTGGTCAGCGCCAGGATAGCTAAGAGTGCGGCATGCTTTTTCATATTTTCACCTCGTTTCCATGAATGTGTGTTTTGTACGCTGCTAATTAAAACACGGAGTTCTTAACAGGATCTTAAGAGGTAAAAATAAGCGAAAAGTAGCGATATCACCTGTACAAGCAGCGTTCTCCTTCGTATAAAGCCTTTGCGGACACAGGAGGGAAAATGCGTATTTTACTGATTGAGGATGACCGGCTGATTGGCGATGGCATCAAGGCTGGCCTGGGAAAATTAGGTTTCAGCGTCGACTGGTTTGTTTCCGGCGATGAGGGGTTTGCCGCGCTGCATGCCGCCCCCTGGGATGCGGTCATCCTCGATCTCTCGCTGCCGCAGCGCGACGGGCTGGAAATTCTGCGCGACTGGCGACAGCAGGGCGCGGACGTGCCGGTGCTGATCCTGACCGCCCGCGACGCCCTCGATCAGCGCGTAGAGGGGTTGCAGCTGGGGGCAGACGACTATCTCTGTAAACCCTTCGCTCTGACAGAGGTCGCCGCACGACTACAGGCGCTTATCCGGCGTCGCCACGGCCAGCTACAGCCGGAACTGCGTCACGGTAACGTCATAATGCAACCTGCCAGCCATAGCGTGACCCTGGATGGCGAGGTCGTTACGCTCAAAAGCCGGGAGCTGGCGCTGCTGGAGCTGTTTTTACGCCATCCTGGCCGCGTGCTGACGCGTGCGCAGCTGGAAGAGAAGCTCTACAGCTGGGATGCCGACGTCTCCAGCAACGCAGTGGAAGTGCATATTCATCACCTGCGTAAAAAGCTCGGCGCGACTTTTATCCGCACCGTGCACGGCGTCGGCTATATGCTGGGAGAGCCGCAATGAGCTTGTTTCTCCGGCTTGGGGTCGGCTTTGTGCTGCTGCTTGGCCTCTGCTGGGGCAGCGCCAGCCTGAGCGCCTGGCTACAGACGCGCGATACCATTAACGAACTGTTCGACACCCAGCAGCTGCTGTTCGCCAAACGCCTGATGGCGCTTGACCTCACCGCGCCCGCTGACGCTACGCTGCCTAAAAACAAGGCGCTGCTGCGCCACCATCGCGGCGATCAGGATGACGACGCGCTCGCCTTTGCTATTTTCACCCGAGACGGCAGGCCGGTGCTGAACGACGGCGAAAACGGCAGAATGCTCCCGTTCGACGCCGAGGCGCAGGGATTTCACGACGGGCGGTTAATCGACGACGATGACGACTGGCGCTTTGTCTGGCTGACGACGCCGGACGGCCAGCACCGCATCGTGGTGGGCCAGGAGTGGGAATACCGCGACGATATGGCGAAAGCGCTGGTGCAAAGCAGCATTCTGCCCTGGCTTATCGCGCTGCCGCTGATGCTGCTGCTGCTGCTTGGCCTGGTATGGCGCGAGCTGCGCCCGCTCAAGCGCATTACGCAACTGCTGGCACAGCGCGCGCCGGACGACGACAGACCGCTGGACGCCGGGCGGGTGCCGCTGGAGGTCAGACCGCTAACGGAAGCGCTGAACGGGCTGTTCAGCCGCATCAGCGCCATGGTGCAGCGCGAGCGCCGCTTTACCTCCGACGCCGCCCACGAGCTACGCAGCCCGCTGGCGGCGCTGCGCGTGCAGAGCGAGGTAGTGCAGCTTGCCGCTGACGACGAGGGGATGCGCCAGCATG
The DNA here is from genome assembly GCF_051025595.1 of Pantoea phyllosphaerae. Taxonomy (NCBI): domain Bacteria; kingdom Pseudomonadati; phylum Pseudomonadota; class Gammaproteobacteria; order Enterobacterales; family Erwiniaceae; genus Pantoea; species Pantoea phyllosphaerae. The sequence goes on along the minus strand of NZ_JBPFDE010000013.1, from coordinate 120,253 downwards.
CGTTGCGCCAGCTGGACGCCGGTATTCAGCGCGCTACGCGGCTGGTGGATCAGCTGCTGACGCTGTCGCGCGCCGAGGCGGAGGACGCGCGCGAGGCGTTTCAGCCAGTCGACCTCCATAGCCTGCTGCAGGAGGCACTGGCTGAGCAGCTGCCACACGCCGATCGCGCTGGCGTCGCGCTGCGTCTGGAAACGCTTGCCGAGCCGGTTATGCAGGGTCATCCGCTGCTGCTGTCGCTGCTGGTGCGCAACCTGCTGGACAACGCCATTCGCTATACGCCGGAAGGCAGCGACGTCCGGATAGTGCTGGAGAACCGCGGGCTGCGCGTTGAGGATAATGGCGCGGGCCTGAGCGAGGCGGAGATGCAGCGTCTGGGTGAGCGGTTCTGGCGGCCGCCGGGACAGGAGAAGAGCGGCAGCGGGCTGGGATTGTCGATTGTGCGCAACGTCGCGCAGCTGCACGGCATGCAGCTGCGCTTCAGCCAGCGTGAGGGCGGCGGACTCTGCGTCGCCCTGCGCTGGTAACGTTCAGATCTCGACCTGGGTGCCGAGCTCGATAACCCGGTTCGGCGGGATCTCAAACTGGTCAGGCGCGCGCAGCGCGTTGCGCTGCAGCGCCAGGAAGAGCTTGCCGCGCAGGCGCAGATACCAGGGACGTTTGCCTATAATCAGCGACTCGTGCGACATAAAGAACGAGGTCTCCATCATCCGGCAGTTAAGCCCTTCCAGCCCGCAGCGGTGGAAAATCTCCTCTACATTGGGCGTTTCGCGCCAGCCGTAGCTGGCCACCACGCGCCAGAAGGTTGGCGACAGCTGTTCGATGGCGACGCGGCGCACGTTATGCACGTAAGGCGCATCTTCGGTGCGCAGCGTCAAAAAGACCACGCGCTCGTGCAGCACCTTGTTGTGCTTGAGGTTGTGCAGCAGCGCAAAGGGGATCACGTTGAGCGCGCGCGACATATAGACGGCGGTACCCGGCACGCGCACCGGCGGCGATTTCTCCAGCGAGGCGATCATTGCCTCCAGTGAGTTGCCGTGCTCGTGCATCCGGCGCAGCAGGCGAAAGCGCTCGCTCTTCCAGGTCGTCATAATCAGGAACATGATCAGCCCCAGACAGAGCGGCAGCCAGCCGCCAGAGAAAAGCTTAATCAGGTTGGCGGAGAAGAGCGGCACATCGATGCAGAGAAACAGCGTCAGGATCAGGCCGACTGCCAGCCGGCTCCAGTGCCAGTTTTTTACCGCGACGGTGCAGGAGAGAATCGAAGTCAGCACCATGGTGCCGGTAACCGCGATGCCATAAGCCGCCGCCAGGTTGCTGGAGTGTTCAAAGCTGATAATCACGATCAGCACGGCGAAATAGAGCACCCAGTTGATCATCGGCACGTAGATCTGACCGGACTCCATCTCTGAGGTATGGATAATGCGCATGCCAGGCAGGTAACCCAGGCGCACCGCCTGGCGCGTCAGCGAGAAGACGCCAGAGATCACCGCCTGCGAGGCGATAACCGTCGCCAGCGTCGCCAGAATCAGCAGCGGGATCAGCGCCCAGTCCGGCGCCAGCAGGAAGAAAGGATTTTTAATCGCTTTCGGATCGCTGAGCAGCAGCGCGCCCTGGCCGAAATAGTTCAGCACCAGCGATGGCAGCACCACGATAAACCAGGCGATGCGAATCGGCATTTTGCCGAAGTGCCCCATGTCTGCATAGAGCGCTTCCACGCCGGTAATCGCCAGCACTACCGCGCCCAGCGCAAAGAACGAAATGGTCTTGTAGTGCATGAAGAAGCTGACCGCCCAGGAGGGATTAAGCGCCTGAAGCACTTCCGGGTTCTTCATGATGCCGGTGACGCCCAGTACCGCCAGCGTGGCGAACCAGATCAGCATCACGGGGGCGAAGAGTTTGCCCACTATACCGGTGCCATGCTTCTGGATGATAAACAGCAGCGTCAGCACTGCGATAGAGAGCGGAACGATAAAGGGATCGAGCGAGGGCGCAGCAATCTCCAGCCCTTCAATCGCCGACATGACGGAGATGGCGGGTGTAATCACCACTTCCCCATAAAAGAAGCTGCCGCCGATCAGGCCCATAATGACCAGTACCGCCGTAGCGCGTGCGCCGGTATTGCGGCCTGCCAGCGACATCAGGGTTAAAATGCCGCCCTCGCCGGCGTTGTCCGCGCGCATGACGTAGCTGATATATTTCAGCGAGACCACCAGCAGCAGCAGCCAGAAAATCAGCGACAGAAAGCCGAAAACCGCTTCGCGCTCCACGCCGAAACCAAACTGACCGGAGAGGCATTCACGCAAGGTATAGAGCGGGCTGGTGCCGATATCGCCATACACTACGCCAATCGCGGCCAGCGTTAACGCACTAAGTGATTGCTTGTTATCCGAGCTCATAGAGTCATCTTTTGTTGGAGCAGAGAGGCGCAACCCCCCATCGCTCTTGCTGTCAAAAAGCGCACAGTATGCACCTGTTTTCTAAAAAACCCACCCCGCACTTTCATCGATGCTGTCAGCGCTGACGATTTTTCTGGCGGCATTATGCGATGATTGGATTTTGTGACACAAAAAAAGCGGACGGCAATCAACGCTTTCACGCATCATAATCAGTAGAGTAGTGCGCCTGCCATAATAAGACGGCAGCAGTAACAGAAGGACAATGAAGTGATTATGGCTCAACCCCATCTTTTGGCAGAAAGAATTTCTCGTCTCAGCAATGCCCTCGAGAAGGGTCTGTATGAACGCCACGACGCTATTCGCCTCTGTCTGCTGGCGGCGCTGAGCGGTGAAAGCGTCTTTTTGCTTGGCCCGCCGGGCATCGCCAAGAGCCTGATCGCCCGCCGTCTGAAATACGCTTTTCAGAATGCCCGCGCGTTTGAATACCTGATGACGCGCTTCTCGACGCCCGAGGAGGTGTTCGGCCCGCTGTCGATTCAGGCGTTAAAAGATGAAGGCCGCTATCAGCGGCTGACGAAAGGCTATCTGCCCGACGCGGAGATCGTGTTTCTCGATGAGATCTGGAAGGCGGGCCCCGCCATCCTTAATACCCTGCTGACCGCCATTAACGAGCGCCGCTTCCGCAATGGCGACAGCGAAGAAAAAATTCCGATGCGCCTGCTGGTTACCGCCTCGAACGAACTGCCGGAAGCGGACAGCGGCCTGGAAGCGCTCTATGACCGCATGCTGATCCGTCTCTGGCTCGACAACGTGCATGAGAAGCAAAACTTTCGCAGCATGCTGACCCACCAGCAGGATGAAAATGCTAATCCGGTCGCGGAATCGCTGCGCATCAGCGACGAGGAGTATCATCAGTGGCAGCAGAGCATTAGCCAGGTCAGCCTGCCCGATAACGTCTTCGAGCTGATCTATCAGCTGCGCCAGCAGCTGGAAACCCTGCCCGACGCGCCCTATATCTCCGATCGCCGCTGGAAAAAAGCGATTCACCTCCTGCAGGCGAGCGCCTTCTACAGCGGCCGCAGCGCCATCGCGCCAATCGACCTTATTCTGTTGAAGGATTGCCTGTGGCACGACGTCGCCTCTATGCAGGTGCTGGAGCGCGCCATTGACCAGCTGATGACGCAGCAGGCGTGGCAGCAGCAGACGCTGCTGCTCAGGCTACAGCAGCTCAAAGCGCGACGCCTGGCGCTACAGCAGCAGAGAAGCGTGGCGCAGGCGATCGCGCTGGAAAAACACAGCGGCATGTTCAGCCGCAAGCCGCACTACGAGCTGCCTGCCAGCCTGACGGAGCCGCAGCTGACCCTGATGCTGCAGCAGCCGCTGACGCTGCACGATATGCAGGTTACCCATGTGGTGATCGCCCGCGACGCGCTGGAGCAGTGGTTGCTGAAGGGCGGCGACGTGCGCGGCAAGCTGAACGGCATCGGTTTCGCTCAGACGCTCGATCTGCTGGTAGACGCGCAGCACTGTCTGGCGCTGCGCGACGTCAGCCTGCAAACGGCGCGCCTGACGCTGCCTGGTGCCGTTGCGCACAGCGAGCTGCCGGCTGAAATCAGCGAGGCGCTGGACGAGCTGGATACCCAGCTGCGCGCGCAGCGCTATCAGTTCAGCCAGCATCAGCGCTGTCTGTTTATCAGCGACGACTGGCTGGCGCGCATCGAAACCAGCCTGCAGGACGTGGCCGATCAGCTGAAACAGGCGCGTAAATGATCTCGCTGGAGACGCTCAGCGCGCTGCTCTCCATCGGCGAAGCCGAACTGATCGAAGAGTTGATCCTCGCGCTGCTCGCCTCTCCGCAGCTGGCGATCTTCTTTGAAAAATTCCCCGGCCTGAAGCAGGCGATGCTGCGCGACGTGCCGCGCTGGAAAGCGGAGATCAATGCCGAGCTAAAAGCGACGCCGGTGCCGGAGACGCTGGCCGACGAGTTTCAGCTGTTTCAGCGCGCGCAGCTGCTCAGCCATCACGACTTCAGCCAGCAGCTGCCCGAAATACTCGAGGCGCTGACACAGCTGACTTCGCCCTTTCTGGAGGAGGCACAGCGCCTGTTGCTGCATATTGATGCGCATCAGCTAAGTGGCGCGCAGCATACGCTGTTTCTGCAGCGCTGGCGTCTCAGCCTGACGCTGCAGACGCTGACGCTTAACGAACAGCTGCTGGAACAGCAGCGCGAACGCCTGATGGCCGAGCTGCAGCAGCGTATGGCGCTAAGCGGCCAGCTGGCGCCGCTGCTGAGCGACAACGACGAGGCCGCGGCCGGTCGCTTATGGGATATGAGTAAAGCCCCGCTGCAGCACGGCGACTATCAGCTGATGCTGGAGTATGGCGACTTTCTGGCGCAGCAGCCGGAGCTGCTGGCGCTGGCGCAACAGCTGGGCCGCAGCCGCGAGGCGAAATCGGTGCCATCTCAGGATGCGCCGCTGGAGGCTTTCCACCAGCTGGTGCGCGAGCCGGACGCGGTGCCCGAAGAGGTAAGCGGCGTTCATCAGAGCGACGACGTGCTGCGTCTGCTGCCGCCGGAGCTGGCCACCATCAGCATCAGCGAGCTGGAGCTGGAGTTTTACCGTCGGCTGGTGGAAAAGCGGCTGCTGACCTACAAGCTACAGGGCGACGCCTGGCATGAAAAAGTCACGCTGCGACCGGTCAGCCACCAGCAGCACGAAGAGCAGCCGCGCGGCCCCTTTATCGTCTGCGTCGATACCTCTGGATCGATGGGCGGCTTTAACGAGCGCTGCGCCAAAGCGTTCTGCCTGGCGCTGTTGAAAGTGGCGCTGGCCGATCGGCGGCGCTGTTACATTATGCTGTTTGCCCACGACGTTATCGGCTACGAGCTCACCGGCGACGACGGGCTGGAGCAGGCGATCCGCTTTCTCAGCCAGCGCTTTCGCGGCGGCACCGACCTTGCCGCCTGTCTGGCCGCCGTGGCAAAGCGTATGGAGGGCGCGCTGTGGCAGGATGCCGACGCCGTGGTCGTCTCCGACTTTATCGCTCAGCGCCTGCCCGACGAAATCGTCAGCCTGATTAAGCTGCGCCAGCAGCAGCAGCAGCAGCGCTTTCACGCCGTGGCGATGTCGGCGCACGGCAAGCCCGGCATTCTGCGCATCTTCGATCACATCTGGCGTTTCGATACCGGCATGAAAAGCCGCCTGCTGCGCCGCTGGCGGCGTTAGTCACAGGGCAGAAATCCCTATTTGCTATAGTGAATGACCCGCTGTGTTTATTCAGCTAACGGAGTTCACTGTGACTATCGAACAACAACATCAGGCATTACCGGCGCCGACCCGTACGGTACACCTTTCCGGCAGCAGCGTGGCAGAGAAACGCGCCGAGCTGCTGGCTTACTACACGCAAACCTGGGAACTCTATGAAAGCCTGTTCGATTGTCTTGCCGACGATCGCGCCTGGTTTACCAAAGCCATCTCGCTGCGCCATCCTTTAATTTTCTATTTCGGCCACACCGCCTCTTTCTATATCAATAAGCTGATGGCAGGCCGCTACATCGACGCGCGCGTGGACGACCGCATCGAGGCGATGATGGCGATCGGCGTGGATGAGATGAGCTGGGACGATCTCGATGAGAGCCACTACGCCTGGCCCAGCGTGCAGGAGGTGCGGGATTACCGCGGCAAAGTGAAAAGCCTGGTGACGCGCTTTATCGAAACCATGCCGCTGACGTTGCCGATAGACTGGGAAAGCCCGGCGTGGGTGATCCTGATGGGTATTGAGCATGAACGTATTCATCTGGAAACCTCCAGCGTGCTGATGCGCCAGCTGCCCATCGAATGGGTTACGTCGCAGCCGCAGTGGCCAGCCTGTCAGGAGGCGCGTCACCTGCGCGACGCGGTACCCGCCAACAGCCTGATCGCCATGCCAGGCGGCGTCGTGACACAGGGGAAAAGCGACGATACCTACGGCTGGGATAACGAATACGGCAGCCTGACGACCGAACTCCAGCCGTTCAAAGCCAGCAAAATGCTGGTCAGCAATGCCGAGTTTTTCGCATTTGTTGCGGCGGGCGGCTACCAGCAGCGCCACTACTGGGATGACGAAGGCTGGGGCTGGCGCAGCTTTGCCGAGGCGCAGATGCCAACTTTCTGGGTTGGCGACGCGCAGCAGCCGGACGCGTTGAAACTGCGCCTGATGACCGAAGAGGTCGCGATGCCCTGGGACTGGCCAGTTGAGGTTAATCAGCTGGAAGCCGCCGCGTTTTGCCGCTGGAAAGCCGAGCAGACGGGCGCGTCAGTGCAGCTGCCGTGCGAGGCGGAATGGATGCAGCTGCGCGAGCAGGTCGAGGGCGATCAGCCGGAGTGGCAGCAGGCGCCGGGCAATCTTAACCTTGCCTACTGGGCCTCATCCTGCGCCGTCGATCGCTTCGCCCAGGGCGACTTTTTCGACATCGTGGGCAACGTCTGGCAGTGGACCACCACGCCGATCAACGGCTTTGAAGGCTTCCGCGTGCATCCGCTCTACGATGACTTCTCGACGCCGACCTTCGACGGCAAGCATTCGATCATCAAGGGCGGCAGCTGGATCTCCACCGGCAACGAGGCGCTGAAGTCATCACGCTACGCCTTCCGTCGCCACTTTTTCCAGCATGCGGGCTTCCGCTACGTCGTCTCCTCCCATAAAGAATCGATGACGCTCAACCCCTACGAAACCGATGAGATGGTGTCGCAGTATCTTGACTTTCAGTACGGCCCGCGCTATTTCGGCGTCGACAACTACGCCGAATCGCTGGTGGCGCTGGCGCTGCCCCACTGCGCGTCGCACGGCAGCGCGCTTGATATTGGCTGCGCCACCGGCCGCGCCAGCTTCGAACTGGCACGCCATTTCGAACGGGTGATCGGGATGGATTATTCGGCACGCTTTATCGACGTCGCGCTGCAGCTCGCCTCGGGCGAGGATTTCCGCTATGTGGTGCCGGAAGAGGGCGATCTGGTGGCGTATCGCCAGGTGCGCCTGAAAGATTTCGCTCTCGACGTCGAACAGGCGCGGCGCATTCAGTTCGTACAGGGCGACGCCTGCAACCTCAAACCGCAGCCTGCTCAGTACGATCTGGTGCTGGCCGCAAACCTGATCGATCGCCTGCGTCAGCCACAGCGCTTTCTGCAGGATATCGCGCCGATGATACGCGCCGGCGGTCTGCTGCTGCTCTCCTCGCCTTATACCTGGCTGGAAGCCTTCACGCCGAAAGAGAACTGGCTGGGCGGCATCCGCGAAAACGGCGAGGCGCTCACGACGCTGCAGGCGCTACAGCGGCTGCTGGCGGCGGAGTTTGAGCCGGTTGGCGCGCCGCAGGAGCAGCCTTTCGTGATCCGCGAAACCGCGCGCAAGTATCAGCATTCGCTGGCGCAGGTCACGCTGTGGCGTAAGCGTTAATCCTGACAGCAGCGGCAAACGCCGCTGCTGGAGATTGCCTGCCGTCGCTTTTTGCTGCACATTCTCCTCTGTTCAAAGAAGAAGAGCTGACATGAGGATGATATGGCCGAATCACTGCAACTGGACAACCTGGATCGCGGGATCCTGAATGCGTTGCTGGACAATGCCCGCACCGCTTACGCCGAACTGGCGAAACAGTTCAACGTCAGTCCGGGCACCATCCATGTTCGCGTGGAGAAGATGAAACAGGCCGGCATTATTCTCGGCACCCGCGTCGAGATCGATCCGCGTCAGCTGGGGTTCGACGTCTGCTGCTTCATTGGCATCATCCTGAAGAGCGCGCGCGACTATCCTGCCGCGCTCAGCAAGCTGGAGGCGCTCGACGAGGTGGTTGAGGCCTGGTACACCACGGGCCACTACAGCATCTTTATTAAGGTGATGTGCCGATCTATCGACGCGCTGCAGCAGGTGCTGATCAACAAGATCCAGACTATTGACGAAATCCAGTCCACTGAAACCCTGATCTCGCTGCAAAACCCGATCATGCGCACCATCAAGCCCTGATCTTTTTTTTCTGTGCACAATCTTATCCCCTGCGATCGCCGCCAGCACCAGCGGCTGCGTTCGCATCCTCATTTCTATTAACCCTGTTTTCCACAGGTGGATCACGGCTTGATCACAGCGTACAATGCTCGCCTTTATTCCGGGAGAGCATCATGGCCGACATTACTTTAATCAGTGGCAGCACGCTGGGCAGCGCCGAATATGTGGCCGAACATCTGGAAGAGAAACTGCAGGAAGCGGGGTTTTCCACCCAGCTGCTGCACGGCCCGACGCTGGATGAGCTGCCGCAGCAGGGGATCTGGCTGGTGGTGAGTTCTACCCATGGCGCAGGCGAACTGCCGGATAATCTGCAGCCTTTATATGAAGCGATTGCCGAGACCCAGCCCGATCTGTCGGCATTGCGGTTCGGGGCTGTCGGCCTTGGCAACCGTGAATACGATCTCTTCTGCGGCGCGATTCGTTCACTGGATGCGCAGCTGATCGCTCGTGGTGCGCAGCGCATCGGCGAGCGGCTGGAAATCGACGTGCTGGAGCATGAGATCCCCGAAGATCCGGCCGAGGCCTGGCTCAGCGGGTGGATAGCTCATCTCTGAGCGGATCCTTTGCCGCAGGGGATCGGGTATTTCACAGGATCCCCAGCTAAAACGTCTGTTTTTATCCGACCTCGCTCGTTTTTTTTGTGGATAACCATGCCGGAATACTGCGTAAAACCGGTAGTTATCCAGATAACAACCGCTGATGCTTTTATGAGCTGTGCATAACTCGCTATTTTGATCCCAGCTTATACGGATCAGGATCACCGATCATTCACAGCAAAGGATCCTCGCTATCTGCCTGATAAGCGATTGCTTTTCATGCTTATCCACAGGTCGTCGCGATCCTAATAAAGAGATCTAACAGAAAGATCATATACAGAATAAAGATCCTTTCTTTTAAACCCGCAGATCCCGCCGCTTTCACCCTCGGCGGAATTTCAGTAGAATCCACCGCCCAGGGCAACGATCCCTGCCAGTTCATCAACGAGGTACCACTTCATGTTTTATCCAGATCCTTTTGACGTCATCGTAATCGGTGGTGGTCATGCGGGCACAGAAGCCGCGATGGCCGCTGCCCGAATGGGTCAGCAGACGCTATTACTCACCCATAACATTGATACGCTTGGACAAATGTCCTGCAACCCGGCGATTGGTGGCATTGGAAAAGGTCATCTGGTTAAGGAAGTGGATGCCTTAGGCGGCCTGATGGCCACGGCAATCGACAAAGCGGGCATCCAGTTTAGGATACTAAACAGCAGCAAAGGCCCGGCGGTGCGCGCCACCCGCGCGCAGGCGGATCGCGTGCTGTATCGCCAGGCGGTACGCACCGCGCTGGAAAACCAGCCTAACCTGATGATCTTCCAGCAGGCGGTGGACGATCTTATCGTTGAAAACGATCGCGTCGTGGGTGCCGTTACGCAGATGGGGCTGAAGTTCCGCGCCAAAGCCGTGGTGCTTACCGTGGGAACCTTCCTTGACGGCAAAATTCATATCGGGCTGGATAACTACAGCGGCGGTCGCGCGGGCGATCCGCCGTCTGTTCCGCTGGCGAAGCGCCTGCGCGCGCTGCCGCTGCGCGTCAGCCGTCTGAAGACCGGTACGCCGCCGCGCATCGACGCGCGCACCATCGATTTTTCCGTGCTCAGCCCGCAGCATGGCGACAACCCGATGCCGGTCTTCTCGTTCATGGGGGATGCCTCGCAGCATCCGCAGCAGGTTCCCTGCTGGATCACCTATACCAACGAGCAGACCCACGAGGTGATCCGCAATAACCTCGATCGCAGCCCGATGTATGCCGGGATCATCGAAGGGATCGGTCCGCGCTACTGCCCGTCGATCGAAGACAAAGTGATGCGCTTCGCCGATCGCAATGCGCATCAGATCTTCCTGGAGCCTGAAGGGCTGACCAGCAACGAAATTTACCCGAATGGCATCTCTACCAGCCTGCCGTTTGACGTACAGATGCAGATCGTGCGCTCTATGAAGGGGCTGGAGAACGCGAAAATCGTTCGCCCGGGCTATGCGATCGAGTATGACTTTTTCGATCCGCGCGATCTCAAGCCGACGCTGGAGAGCAAATATATTCACGGGCTGTTCTTCGCTGGCCAGATCAACGGCACCACCGGCTACGAAGAGGCGGCGGCGCAGGGACTGCTGGCAGGCCTTAACGCTGGACGCCACTCCGCCGACAAAGAGGGCTGGGCCCCGCGTCGCGATCAGGCCTACCTCGGCGTGCTGGTGGACGATCTCTGCACGCTCGGCACCAAAGAGCCGTATCGCATGTTTACCTCGCGCGCTGAATATCGTCTGATGCTGCGCGAAGATAACGCCGATCTCCGTCTGACCGAAACCGGCCGCGAGCTGGGTCTGGTGGATGATGCCCGCTGGGCGCGCTTCAACCAGAAGCTGGAGGCGATTGAGCAGGAGCGTCAGCGTCTGCGTGATATCTGGGTCCATCCGAAGTCGGAAAACGTCGCCGAAGTGAACACGCTGCTTAATAGCGCGATCACCAAAGAGGCGAGCGGAGAAGATCTGCTGCGTCGTCCTGAGCTGACCTACGCTCAGCTTACCGCGCTGCCGAGCTTCGGCCCGTCGCTGTCTGACGCGCAGGCGGCCGAGCAGGTTGAGATTCAGGTGAAGTACGAAGGCTACATCGCGCGTCAGCAGGAAGAGATCGATCGTCAACTGCGCAATGAAAATACGCTGCTGCCGGCCGAGCTGGATTATCGCCAGGTCAACGGCCTGTCGAACGAAGTCATCGCCAAGCTTAACGATCATAAGCCTTCTTCGATCGGACAGGCGTCGCGTATCTCCGGCATCACGCCGGCGGCGATTTCAATTTTGTTGATTTACCTGAAAAAACAAGGGCTGCTGCGCAAAAGCGCCTGACCTGAAACGGGGCGAGGCCGCTCGCCCCCGCTGACTGGATTTATGCTGTGATCACAAAACTCGCTTCGCTGCTAAAGGCAGCCGGTATTTCCCTCTCCGATCAACAAAAAGAGCAGCTGGTCGCCTATGTCGGCCTGCTGGATAAGTGGAACAAAGCCTATAACCTGACGTCAGTGCGCGATCCGCAGCAGATGCTGGTGCGCCATATCCTCGACAGTATCGTGGTAGCGCCTCATCTGAAGGGCGAACGCTTTATCGACGTGGGCACCGGACCGGGTCTGCCCGGCATTCCGCTCGCAATTGTACTGCCGCAGGCGCGCTTTACGCTGCTCGACAGCCTGGGCAAGCGCGTGCGTTTCCTGCGTCAGGTTCAGCATGAGCTGGGCTTGTCTAACATCACGCCGGTGCAGAGCAGGGTAGAGGCGTTTCCCTCCGAGCCGCCGTTCGACGGCGTCATCAGCCGCGCGTTCGCCTCGCTGCAGGATATGGTGAACTGGTGCCATCATCTGCCTTCCGCGCAGGGACAATTTTATGCGCTGAAAGGGGTGCGTCCCGACGATGAAATTGCCAGCCTGCCGGCCGGCTTTCGTCTGGTTGCTGTCGAAGCGCTACAGGTCCCCGAGCTGGACGGCGAGCGTCACCTGGTGATCATCGGACGCGAATAGCCCTAAACAGCGTAGGGATTAAGGCGTTCAAAGGCATTTGGCTTACTCAATGCGCTGCTCATAAAATCGCCAGTTGATATCTCAGCACACGGCGATTTTAAACGCGACGGCAGCAAAATTACGTTAACAGGCTTGCCGGAAATTATCCGAAAAGCTCTGTTACATTTAACGATTAATTCACATTTGTTTATCAGGAAGATCACTTCTACCGCTTCTGCAGGGCGCGCAGATAATCACGCTGGAAAATATATCGGGGTAATAACGCCGCGTGCGTAATATCAATTTAACGTTCTTGCCGCACTCTGTGATGTCAATCAGCTGTTTTTATCGAAAATAAGGTGAGCTTGAGGTGACGAAAATATTATCCGGCTGTTTTTAAAGGTTTTAATGGCGATTTAATAGACGTCACTCTTGCTCGTCAGCAAATTTGAGCAGGCGGGCAGTGTTTAGAATGTGATCTAAAGCACGCTTTAAATGCAAGCCTGAAGCCAAATTAGCACGGCGCAGGTCCATAATTTCGCCTGGCAATCTTTGGAAAAATAGCCGTTCGGAAAGAAATTTAAATAATTGTTCACCTTTTGGCTACTTACGGATTGAAATCGCAGGTGCGGCCCGTATAATTTGCACGGCTTTTGCTGCTTGACTCGAGTGAGTAAAGGCAGTCTTATACGACACGCGACATACCCCTTATGGGGCAGGGGAGTAACAGCGCCATGTCAGTGTCTCTTTACAGTGTAAAATTCGCCCGAACCGTGCTGGTTATCCAGCTGGTGACTGTGCTCATCATCGGCGCTCTCTTTGCCCTGAAAGATGTCACCTGGGGCGTCTCTGCGCTGGCTGGTGGAGCGGCAGCCTGGCTGCCGAACGTGTTGTTCATGTTTTTAGCCTGGCGCCTGCAAGGGCAATCCCCGGCTTCCGGGCGGGTTGCGTGGAGTTTCGCTCTCGGCGAAATCGGCAAGGTCATCGCAACTATCGCGTTGCTCATTGTGGCGTTGGGTGTTTTCAGGGTGGTTTTCTGGCCGCTCGGGATAACCTGGTTATCGGTGCTGGTGGTTCAGATGTTGGCACCGGCGGTAATTAACAACAAAGGGTAAAAGGCATCATGGCTGCAGGAGAAACTCAAACTCCTCAAGAGTACATCGGTCACCATCTGACGCATCTTCAGTTGGACCTGCGTACCTTCGAGTTAGTGAATGCTCACGACGCTCCCGCGACGTTTTGGGTATTAAATATCGATTCTATGTTTTTCTCTCTGGTGCTGGGATTCATTTTCCTGGTGTTGTTCCGCAAAGTGGCGAAGAGCGCTACCAGCGGCGTGCCAGGGAAAATGCAGGCTGCTATCGAACTGGTTGTCGGCTTCGTTGATAGCAACGTGCGCGACATGTACCACGGTAAAAGCAAACTTATCGCCCCGCTGGCTCTGACGATTTTCGTCTGGGTCTTCCTGATGAACTTCATGGATCTGCTGCCTATCGACCTGCTGCCGTACATCGGCGAGCACTGGCTGGGCCTGCCGGCGCTGCGCGTCGTGCCGTCCGCAGACGTGAACATCACGCTGTCTATGGCGTTGGGCGTATTTATTTTGATTCTGTTCTACAGCATCAAAATGAAAGGTGTAGGCGGCTTCGCGAAAGAGCTGACGCTGCAGCCTTTTAATCACCCGATCTTCATCCCCATCAACCTGATCCTTGAAGGTGTTAGCCTGCTGTCCAAACCGGTTTCACTCGGTCTGCGTCTGTTCGGCAACATGTATGCGGGTGAGCTGATCTTTATCCTTATTGCCGGTCTGTTGCCGTGGTGGTCGCAGTGGGTGCTGAATGTGCCGTGGGCCATTTTCCACATCCTGATCATCTCGTTGCAGGCTTTCATTTTCATGGTCCTCACGATTGTCTATCTGTCGATGGCATCTGAAGAACATTGATTTTTTTCTCAACACTAAGCGTTTAACTGAAACAAACTGGAGACTGTCATGGAAAACCTGAATATGGATCTGCTGTACATGGCTGCCGCTGTGATGATGGGCCTGGCGGCAATCGGTGCTGCGATCGGTATCGGCATCCTCGGAGGTAAATTCCTGGAAGGCGCCGCGCGCCAGCCGGATCTGATCCCTCTGCTGCGTACGCAGTTCTTTGTTGTAATGGGTCTGGTGGATGCAATCCCGATGATCGCTGTTGGTCTGGGTCTCTATGTGATGTTTGCTGTCGCCTAAAGCCTGTCGCTCCTGGTTCATCATGGCACCGGGTGCGATGATGAACGGTTCTGCCGCTTATCGTGAAGATATCGGCAGAAAAGTTAACAACTTAATTAGAGGCATTGTGCTGTGAACATTAACGCAACAATCCTCGGCCAGGCCATCGCGTTTATCCTGTTCGTCGCGTTCTGCATGAAGTACGTATGGCCGCCGATTATGGCTGCCATCGAAAAGCGCCAGAAAGAAATTGCTGAAGGCCTTGCTTCTGCTGAACGCGCGAAGAAAGATTTGGATCTCGCGCAGGCCAATGTGACCGACCAGCTGAAAAAAGCTAAAGAAGAAGCTCAGGTCATTATCGAGCAGGCGAACAAACGCCGTACTCAGATTCTGGACGAAGCGAAAACTGAAGCCGAGAACGAACGTAACCGCATCGTGACGCAGGCGCAGGCTGAAATCGACGCCGAGCGTAAACGTGCTCGCGAAGAGCTGCGTAAGCAAGTCGCGTTGCTGGCAATGGCTGGCGCCGAGAAGATCATCGAACGTTCCGTGGATGAAGCTGCTAACAGCGACATCGTTGATAAACTGGTCGCTGAACTGTAAGGAGGGAGGGGCTGATGTCTGAACTGATTACTGTAGCTCGCCCCTACGCCAAAGCAGCTTTTGACTTTGCTGTTGAGCATCAAAGCATCGAGCGCTGGCAAAACATGCTGGCGTTTGCCGCGACCGTAGCACGCAATGAGCAAATGGCCGATCTTCTCTCTGGCGCGCTGGCGCCGGAAGCGTTATCGGCTTCTTTCATTGCCGTCTGCGGCGATCAATTAGATGAACACGGCCAGAACCTGATTAAGGTGATGGCAGAGAACGGACGTTTGACCGCGCTTCCAGCTGTACTCGAGCAGTTCATTCACCTGCGTGACGCCTATGAGGCGACTGCGGAAGTGGATGTGATTTCTGCCGTTACGCTGAGTGACAGCCAGCTGACTAACATCAGCGCCGCGATGGAAAAACGTCTGTCACGCAAAGTTAAGCTGAATTGCAAAATTGATAAGTCTGTCATGGCAGGCGTGATCATCCGTGCGGGTGATCTGGTGATTGATGGCAGCGTGCGCGGCCGTCTCGAGCGTCTGGCAGACGCCTTGCAGTCTTAAGGGGACTGGAGCATATGCAACTGAATTCCACCGAAATCAGCGAACTGATCAAGCAGCGCATTGCTCAGTTCAATGTCGTGAGCGAAGCTCACAACGAAGGTACAATCGTTTCTGTAAGCGACGGTATCATCCGCGTACACGGCCTGGCCGATGTTATGCAGGGTGAGATGATCGCCCTGCCGGGCAACCGTTATGCTATCGCCCTGAACCTTGAGCGCGACTCAGTCGGCGCCGTGGTCATGGGCCCGTACGCTGACCTCGCCGAAGGCATGAAGGTTAAGTGTACCGGTCGTATTCTGGAAGTGCCGGTCGGTCGTGGCCTGCTGGGCCGCGTGGTGAACACCCTGGGTGCGCCAATCGACGGCAAAGGCGCGATCGACAACGACGGCTTCTCGCCGGTTGAAGTGATCGCACCGGGCGTTATCGACCGTCAGTCAGTCGACGAGCCGGTTCAGACCGGTTACAAATCTGTCGATGCGATGATTCCAATCGGTCGTGGCCAGCGTGAGCTGATCATCGGCGACCGTCAGACCGGTAAAACCGCACTGGCGATCGACGCGATCATCAACCAGCGCGACTCCGGCATCAAATGCGTGTACGTCGCGATCGGTCAGAAAGCTTCTACCATCGCTAACGTGGTGCGCAAGCTGGAAGAGCACGGCGCACTGTCGAACACCATCGTGGTGGTTGCGTCCGCGTCTGAATCCGCTGCACTGCAGTACCTGGCGCCCTACTCCGGCTGCGCCATGGGCGAATACTTCCGCGACCGCGGCGAAGATGCCCTGATCGTATACGATGACCTGTCCAAGCAGGCTGTCGCTTACCGTCAGATTTCTCTGCTGCTGCGCCGTCCGCCGGGCCGTGAAGCGTTCCCGGGCGACGTGTTCTATCTCCACTCTCGTCTGCTGGAGCGCGCGTCACGCGTCAGCGCTGACTACGTTGAGCGTTTCACCAACGGCGAAGTTAAAGGTAAAACCGGTTCACTGACCGCGCTGCCGATCATCGAAACTCAGGCGGGCGACGTTTCCGCGTTCGTTCCGACCAACGTAATCTCGATTACCGATGGTCAGATCTTCCTGGAATCGAACCTGTTCAACTCCGGTATTCGTCCGGCGGTTAACCCAGGTATCTCCGTATCGCGTGTTGGTGGTGCTGCTCAGACCAAGATCATCAAGAAACTGTCCGGCGGCATCCGTACCGCACTGGCACAGTATCGTGAGCTGGCGGCGTTCTCGCAGTTCGCTTCCGATCTGGATGACGCGACCCGCAAACAGCTGAGCCACGGTCAGAAAGTGACCGAGCTGCTGAAACAGAAACAGTATGCGCCGATGTCCGTTGCGCAGCAGGGTCTGGTGCTGTTTGCTGCCGAGCGCGGCTACCTGAACGACGTTGAACTGGCGAAAATCCTTAGCTTCGAAGCTGCCCTGCTGGCGTTCGCAGACCGCGACCACGCCGAGCTGATGCAGGAAATCAACCAAACTGGTAACTACAACAACGATATCGAAGCGAAGCTGAAAGGCCTGCTCGACACGTTTAAAGCAACCCAGTCCTGGTAATGTCTGGCGGCCTGTCTGAAAAGGCAGGCCGCAAGGCTTTGAGGAGAAGCTAATGGCCGGCGCAAAAGAGATACGTAACAAGATTGGAAGCGTGAAAAACACGCAGAAGATCACCAAAGCGATGGAAATGGTCGCCGCCTCCAAAATGCGTAAAACGCAGGAACGCATGGCGGCCAGCCGTCCGTATGCAGATACCATGCGCAAAGTGATTGGTCACCTTGCGTTAGGAAATCTGGAATACAAGCACCCTTACCTGGAAGAGCGCGACGTTAAGCGCGTCGGCTACCTGGTCGTTTCGACTGACCGCGGGCTTTGTGGTGGTTTGAACATTAACCTGTTCAAAAAATTGCTGGCAGATATGAAGGCCTGGTCCGATAAAGGCGTGCAGAGCGATCTGTCGATCATCGGTTCCAAAGGTCTGGCGTTCTTCGGCTCCGTAGGCGGCAACATCGTGGCTCAGGTCACCGGCATGGGCGATAAACCTGCCCTGTCCGATCTGATCGGCCCGGTAAAAGTGATGCTGCAGGCTTACGACGAAGGTCGCATCGACAAGCTGTATGTCGTCAGCAACAAGTTCAATAACACCATGTCTCAGACTCCGACCATTACCCAACTGCTGCCGTTACCGCCAGCGGAAGGTGAAGAAGAGATGAAGGCGAAGACCTGGGATTACCTGTACGAGCCCGATCCGAAAGCGCTGCTGGATACCCTGCTGCGTCGTTATGTCGAATCGCAGGTTTATCAGGGTGTGGTGGAAAACCTGGCCAGCGAACAGGCCGCGCGTATGGTGGCGATGAAAGCCGCAACCGACAACGGCGGAAATCTGATCAAAGAGCTGCAGTTGGTATACAACAAAGCTCGTCAGGCCAGCATCACCCAGGAACTCACCGAGATCGTCTCGGGAGCCTCCGCGGTTTAACCAGGTAAGAATTAGGTAGAGGATTCAAGATGGCAGCTGGAAAGATTGTCCAGATTATCGGCGCCGTAGTTGACGTCGAATTCCCTCAGGACGCGGTACCGCAAGTGTACAACGCCCTTGAGGTTAAGAATGGTGATGCTCGTCTGGTGCTGGAAGTTCAGCAGCAGCTGGGCGGCGGCGTGGTTCGTACCATCGCCATGGGTTCTTCTGACGGCCTGAAGCGCGGTCTGGAAGTTGCTGACCTGAAAAAACCGATCCAGGTTCCGGTGGGCAAAGCCACCCTCGGCCGTATCATGAACGTGCTGGGCGAGCCGATCGACATGAAAGGCGACATCAAAGAAGAAGACGGCAGTGCAGTAGAGATCTCCTCTATTCACCGCGCGGCGCCTTCTTATGAAGACCAGTCCAACTCGCAGGAACTGCTGGAAACCGGCATCAAGGTTATCGACCTGATGTGTCCGTTCGCCAAGGGCGGTAAAGTCGGCCTGTTCGGCGGCGCGGGCGTAGGTAAAACCGTAAACATGATGGAGCTGATCCGTAACATCGCGGCTGAGCACTCAGGTTACTCGGTATTTGCCGGCGTGGGCGAGCGTACTCGTGAGGGTAACGACTTCTACCACGAAATGACCGACTCCAACGTAATCGACAAAGTTGCGCTGGTGTATGGCCAGATGAACGAGCCGCCGGGTAACCGTCTGCGCGTGGCACTGACCGGTCTGACCATGGCGGAAAAATTCCGTGACGAAGGCCGCGATGTTCTGCTGTTCATCGACAACATCTATCGTTACACCCTGGCCGGTACGGAAGTTTCCGCACTGCTGGGTCGTATGCCGTCAGCGGTAGGCTACCAGCCGACCCTGGCTGAAGAGATGGGCGTGCTGCAGGAGCGTATTACCTCCACCAAGACCGGTTCAATCACCTCCGTACAGGCCGTTTACGTCCCTGCGGATGACTTGACTGACCCGTCTCCGGCGACCACCTTCGCCCACCTGGACTCAACCGTTACGCTGAGCCGTCAGATCGCCTCTCTGGGTATCTACCCGGCCGTTGACCCGCTGGATTCCACCAGCCGTCAGCTGGATCCGCTGGTGGTTGGCCAGGAGCACTACGACGTTGCGCGCGGCGTGCAGTCTCTGCTGCAGCGTTACCAGGAACTGAAAGACATCATCGCCATCCTCGGTATGGACGAGCTGTCTGAAGACGACAAACTGCTGGTGGCACGCGCGCGTAAGATTCAGCGCTTCCTGTCTCAGCCGTTCTTCGTTGCTGAAGTCTTCACCGGTGCGCCAGGTAAATACGTTACGCTGAAAGACACTATCCGTGGCTTTAAAGGCATTATGGACGGCGAGTTCGACCATCTGCCGGAGCAGGCTTTCTACATGGTCGGCGCTATCGAAGAAGCCGTGGAAAAAGCGAAGAAACTGTAATAACGGTTTCCCGGGAGGACAGATATGGCTATGACTTATCACCTGGACGTCGTCAGCGCAGAGAAACAGCTGTTCTCTGGCCTGGTGCAGAAAATTCAGGTGTCAGGTAGCGAAGGCGAGCTGGGTATTTTCCCTGGTCACGCGCCGCTGCTGACTGCCATCAAGCCTGGAATGATCCGTATCGTGAAGCAGCACGGCGAAGAGGAGTTTATCTACCTCTCTGGCGGCGTGCTGGAAGTGCAGCCGGGCAGCACCACCGTTCTGGCCGATACCGCAATTCGCGGTACCGACCTGGACGAGGCGCGTGCGCTGGAAGCGAAACGCAAAGCAGAAGAGCATATGAACAGCAGCCACGGCGACGTGGACTACGCTCAGGCTTCTGCGGAGCTGGCGAAAGCCATTGCTAAACTGCGCGTGATCGAGCTGACCAAAAAAGCGATGTAATCAGGCTTTATGCGTCACGAAATGCCAGCCCTTTGGGCTGGCATTTTTTTTGCCCGCACTTCAACCTGCGCGCGCCTAATTTCGACCTGAGAAAAATGTAGTAATCTCAGGGGTAAACCGTTTAACTTTCGCATGTCAAAAACTCTGTCAGGATGGTTATGTCTAACAGCGCAATGAGCGTGGTGATCCTTGCTGCCGGCAAGGGAACCCGTATGTATTCCGATCTGCCCAAAGTTCTGCATACCCTTGCAGGCAAACCCATGGTACAGCACGTGATCGACGCCGCCACTGGCCTCGGTGCGCGCCATATTCATCTGGTCTACGGCCACGGCGGTGACCGGCTGAAGGCGACGCTGAGCGAGCCCTCACTCAACTGGGTGCTGCAGGCGGAACAGCTCGGTACCGGCCACGCCATGCAGCAGGCTGCTCCCGCATTCGCTGACGACGAAGATATTCTGATGCTCTACGGCGACGTGCCGCTGATCTCTCAAGAGACGCTGCAGCGTCTGCGCGACGCCAAACCTGAAGGCGGCATCGGCCTGCTGACGGTGGTGCTGGATAATCCCAGCGGCTACGGGCGCATCGTGCGCGAAAACAGCGCTATCGTCGGCATTGTCGAGCAGAAAGACGCCACGCCCGAGCAGCTGAAGATCACCGAAATCAATACCGGCATCCTGATCGCCAACGGTGGCGATCTGAAGCGCTGGCTGGCGCAGCTCACCAATAACAACGCGCAGGGCGAATACTACATCACCGACATCATTGCGCTGGCGCATCAGGAAGGGCAACAGATTAACGCGGTGCACCCGGGGCGCGTCAGCGAGACCGACGGCGTTAACAACCGCCTGCAGCTGGCGACGCTGGAGCGGGTTTATCAGAGCGAACAGGCGGAAAAACTGCTGCTGGCGGGCGTGATGCTGCGCGATCCGGCGCGGTTTGATCTGCGTGGCGTTTTGCGCCACGGTCGTGACGTCGAGATTGACATTAATGTCATTATCGAAGGTGAGGTCAGCCTTGGCGACCGCGTGAAAATCGGCGCGGGCTGCATCATTAAAAACAGCGTCATTGGCGATGACTGCGAAATCAGCCCCTGGTCAGTGATCGAGGATGCACGCCTCGCCGCCGACTGCACCGTTGGGCCTTTCGCCCGTCTGCGTCCAGGCAGCGAACTGGCGCAGGCCGCCCACGTCGGGAACTTCGTCGAAATGAAGAAGGCGACGCTGGGCAAAGGTTCGAAGGCGGGACATCTGAGCTATCTCGGCGACGCGGAGATTGGCGCCAACGTCAACATCGGCGCAGGCACCATCACCTGCAATTACGATGGCGCGAACAAGTCTAAAACCCTTATCGGCGATAACGTCTTTGTCGGCTCCGATACGCAGCTGGTGGCGCCGGTCAGCGTGGCGGCGGGCGCGACTATCGCGGCGGGCACCACGGTAATGAAAGACGTTACCGAAGCGGCGCTGGTTTACAACCGCAAAGAGCAGAACAGCAAAGCGGACTGGCAGCGTCCGGCGAAGAAAAAGTAATTTTTAGCGGCCAGCCGCGTGCTGGCCGCCGCAGTAACACAATAATAATCCCCACTCTCTACAAGGCTCGGGGAGCCCGGCAAAGCCGGTTATCAGGTCGTATGACAACGAAAGATGGTCGAAAGCCATCAGGTCAGGAATAACATTTATGTGTGGAATTGTAGGTGCAGTAGCGCAGCGCGATATCGCAGAGATTCTGCTGGAAGGCCTGCGTCGCCTCGAGTATCGCGGTTATGATTCGGCCGGTCTGGCCGTGGTTGATCGTCAGGGCCATGTGACGCGACTGCGTCGCGTCGGCAAAGTGCAGATGCTGGCGGAGGCTGCTGAGCAGCAGCCGCTGATCGGCGGCACCGGCATTGCGCATACGCGCTGGGCAACGCACGGCGAACCGTCGGAGGCCAACGCGCATCCGCATGTCTCCGGGCAGATCGTCGTGGTGCATAACGGCATTATCGAAAACCATGAACCACTGCGTGAAGCGCTGATCGCTCGCGGTTATCGCTTCGTATCTGAAACCGACACCGAAGTGGTGGCGCATCTGGTGCACTGGGAGCAGAAACAGGGCGGCACGCTGCGCGAGGTGGTGCTGCGCGTCATTCCTCAGCTGCGCGGCGCCTATGGCATGGTGATCATGGACAGCCGCGATCCGTCGCTGCTGGTGGCCGCACGTTCGGGCAGTCCACTGGTGATTGGTCGCGGCGTCGGCGAGAACTTCATCGCTTCCGATCAGCTGGCGCTGCTGCCGGTGACGCGCCGCTTCATCTATCTGGAAGAGGGCGACATCGCTGAGATTAGCCGTCGCGACGTCACTATCGTCGATCGTGCGGGCAACGCGGTGCAGCGCGCTGAGATTGAATCGAGCGTGCAGTATGACGCGGGTGATAAAGGTCTGTATCGCCACTATATGCAGAAAGAGATTTACGAACAGCCGATGGCGATTAAAAACACCTTAACCGGTCGTTTCAGCCATGGCGAAGTCGATCTCAGCGAGCTGGGGCCGCACGCCGAAGCGCTGCTGAGCCAGGTCGAGCATATTCAGATCATCGCTTGCGGTACCTCGTACAACTCCGGTATGGTGGCGCGCTACTGGTTCGAGTCGCTGGCAAACATTCCCTGCGACGTCGAGATCGCCTCTGAATTCCGCTACCGCAAATCTGCCGTGCGCAAAAACAGCCTGCTGATCACCCTGTCGCAGTCTGGCGAAACCGCCGATACGCTGGCGGCGCTGCGCCTGACCAAAGAGCTGGGCTACCTCGGTTCGCTGGCGATCTGTAACGTCGCGGGCTCCTCGCTGGTGCGCGAGTCAGATCTGGCGCTGATGACCAAAGCGGGCACCGAAATCGGCGTTGCCTCGACCAAGGCTTTTACCACGCAGCTGACCGTGCTGCTGATGCTGGTGGCGAAAGTAGGCCGCCTGCGCGGTATGTCGGCAGACACCGAGCATGAAATCGTGCACGGCCTGCAGGCGCTGCCAAGCCGCATCGAGCAGATGCTGGCGCAGGACAAGCGTATTGAACTGCTGGCGGAAGATTTCTCTGACAAGCATCATGCGCTGTTCCTCGGCCGCGGCGATCAGTATCCGATCGCGATGGAAGGGGCGCTCAAGCTGAAAGAGATCTCCTATATTCACGCGGAAGCCTATGCCGCTGGCGAGCTGAAGCACGGTCCGCTGGCGCTGATCGATGCCGATATGCCGGTGATCGTGGTGGCGCCGAACAACGAACTGCTGGAAAAGCTGAAGTCCAATATTGAAGAGGTGCGCGCGCGCGGCGGCTTGCTGTACGTGTTTGCCGATCAGGACGCCGGCTTCAGCGACAGCGACGGCATGAAGATTATCTCCCTGCCGCACGTGGAGGAGGTGATCGCGCCCATTTTCTACACCGTGCCGCTGCAGCTGCTCTCTTATCACGTCGCGCTGATTAAAGGCACCGACGTGGATCAGCCGCGTAACCTGGCGAAGTCAGTGACGGTAGAGTAAAGCGTGTCGTTATATTAAATGAATACCAGGCCCGGCGAGTTAGCCGGGTTTTTTATTATTTACTAATTATGCATGTAAATATGGTGTAGTGATAAACCCTTTCCCTGAATGGCGACGTTCTACTCGCTAGTCGACTATCGCTCATTTTATTTTTGATGTGATTTTTTGTGGCGTTAATGAGTTTTATACTGCTGGGATTATGTTTGAAAAGGTTATTTTTTATCATGGTTTATATCTATGCTGACGCGCGCAAAAGCCAGCATGACCGGATCGGCTGATGCAAAAGGAACAACAAATTATCATCACGGTAAATGCCTCACCATTAGAAGAAGTGAAGCAGAATCTGCGTTTTGGGCGCTGAGATATTCCTCTGCATAATCCGTTTTCACAGCAAGGAATTTTGTTATAAACATAGATAGTGTTGCCTGGAGCATCGGTTATACCGTGCTTAAGAGCAGGAAGCTAACCCCTGCACAGATGTGCAGGAAGTAAGGTGATGATTATTCTTTTCGCGTTCAATATCCTGACGAAACGAGCGGCTAGAACGTTTAGATATTACTCTTTCCTGGCGGGGCCTTCGTATTATATTAATGATTATGCCAGCCTGTATGTGCCTGCGGGGCTGCTAATACAAGAGTAAAAGAGCGGGTTATCTACACGTCACGATATGCTTAAAGTATTGGCGATAATAAAAGGTGTTTTGCCTGTGGCACAGGGGCAATTATCAACCCGACAGCCTCTCTGTTCGTATCCGCCGGATACGAAAACACACGTGTAAAATATAATGAAAACGTGGCAATAAACGGCTTTAACATTGGGGTTGGTTACCGCTTCTGATTTTGTTTAAAATAATGCCCTCCCGGTCATCTGGCCGGGATTTTTTATATGCCGAAAGCCCGCCAACTCAGGGCAAACCTGCGTGCTCGTTTTAGCACCTCAAACCATCACGATTCTCTGGCAGTACTAAAAACACAAGGATAAGCACTATGAACTGGACGCATGTACTTCTGGCTGGCTATGCGGGCGCCGTTATTACAGCGGTAGTTGCGCTGATACGCAAAAAGGGCTGGGTTGGGCGAGTCGGTGCTGTCGTGCTGACCCTAACGGCAATTGTGGTCTGGAACGTACTGGATGCGCATTACCTTAAAAATCAGGCTAACCAGAATGTGGAACAGCAGCTGGATGCTGCCATAGCAACCATGCCAACCTGGCAAGTATTGAAAGAGCAGGAGCCCGAGAAGTTCGAGCAAATGCGTGCCCAGTCTGCGGCCATGATCAAAGCAGGTAAAAGCGAGCAGCAGGTTATTGACTATATTCAGCCGCAAATTCTGGCCATCCAGAAAAGTCGTCTGGCACTGGCACCGGATGATCGGGTTGTGGCGGTTATGCAGGTTAATGTTGCTCAGATTGAGGCCGTCCAGCGGGTCAGTGATGATGCCTGCTACCGGTTCCTTTTTCCTGACGTTAAGGGCGGGATTAACCCCACGAAAATCATTCCTGAAAGTATAACCAGACAGCGGATGAGTGCTGATGTCGCGATGATGCGTGCTGCCTGGGGCCCCAACCGACACAGCGTAACCCGCGAAGAGCAACAACAGGCGCAGCAGAGTGCGCGAAAAGTCATACAAATGATGGTGCCGAAATATGGCCAGGATCTGGAAATACTAGGCGATCCGCGCAAAGGGACAGGCAAAGAAAAGATCGCCTGCAATCTGTATAAGGATTTATGGCGCAACGTGCTGGCATTACCGCAAAGCGAATCCGCAGGGGTGATTCGTATGGCGATGGCAGCAGAATAGCGGTCAGTTTTCCGCACAAATGACGGGCACGGAGGAGAACGCGTGTTAAACTGCCCGTCATGCTTTTTCACTCCCTTTTCCCCCTGCGTTCTGTCATAAATCTGTCACATTTTCTACATTTCACTGTCATCAAACTGTCCTATTTTCCCTCCTGCAGCAATCACTGACTCCAATTACAACGGCCTCAAGCCTGAGATTAACTCCCCTGGAGGGAACATGACACTGATGCGTAGCACCGTAGCCCGAATCCTTACCGCCACTCTCGCCGTAAGCGCGGTTTCTGCCTTTGCAGCCACCGATCTGACGGGCGCGGGCGGGACTTTCCCGGCGC
The DNA here is from genome assembly GCF_051025595.1 of Pantoea phyllosphaerae. Classification (NCBI taxonomy): domain Bacteria; kingdom Pseudomonadati; phylum Pseudomonadota; class Gammaproteobacteria; order Enterobacterales; family Erwiniaceae; genus Pantoea; species Pantoea phyllosphaerae. The sequence goes on along the minus strand of NZ_JBPFDE010000013.1, from coordinate 94,946 downwards.
CGGTTTATGCCAAGTGGGCAGCAGAATATCAGCAAGCCACCGGTAGCAAAATCAACTACCAGGGCATTGGTTCATCCGGCGGCGTGAAGCAGATCATCGCAAAAACCGTGGATTTTGGCGCATCAGATGCGCCGATGAAAGATGAAGACCTGCAGAAAAACGGCCTGTTTCAGTTCCCGACCGTCATTGGCGGCGTCGTACTGGCCGTCAATATCCCGGGTGTGAAGTCAGGCGAACTGACCCTCGACGGCAAAACCGTTGGCGACATCTATCTGGGCAAAATTAAAAAGTGGAACGACGCGGCCATCACCAGGCTGAACCCTGGCGTGAAACTGCCCGATACCAACATCAACGTGGTGCGCCGCGCAGATGGTTCTGGCACCTCATTCGTCTTCACCAGCTACCTGGCGAAGGTCAACGAAGAGTGGAACAGCAAAATCGGTAAAGGCAACACCGTTAACTGGCCAGCTGGCCTGGGTGGCAAAGGCAACGACGGCGTCGCGGCGTTCGTACAGCGTCTGCCGGGTTCAATCGGCTATGTCGAATACGCCTATGCCAGGCAGAACAACCTGACCTACACCAAACTGGTCGATGCGGACGGCAAGCCGGTCGCACCCAGCGAAACCAGCTTCTCTAACGCGGCGAAAGGCGCAGACTGGAGCAAATCCTTTGCTCAGGACCTGACCTTCCAGAAAGGCAACGACGCCTGGCCGATCACCTCAACCACCTTCATTCTGATCTACAAAGATCAGGCTAACGCCGAGAAGGGCAGTGAAGTGCTGAAGTTCTTCGACTGGGCGTACAAAAATGGCGACAAAACCGCAACCAGCCTGGATTACGCCACCCTGCCGGACAGCGTAACTCAGCAGATCCGCGACGCCTGGAAAGCCAATATCAAAGACAGTTCTGGCAAAGCGCTTTACCAGTAAGCGAACAACTCCGGTCGGACGCGCGTCCGGCCAGATCGAGAAGGGCGGCCCTGCGCCGCCCTGACAACCTCTGAAGAATGAGACTTCTATGGCTGCAACGAAGCCGGCATTCAAAGCCCCCGGTAAGCAAGGTGACATGATTTTCGGCGCGCTGGTTAAACTGGCTGCGCTGATTGTCCTGTTGCTGTTGGGCGGCATTATCGTCTCCCTGATTTTCTCCTCCTGGCCAAGCATCCAGAAATTTGGCTTTTCCTTTCTGTGGAACAAAACCTGGGATGCGCCGAACGAAGAATTTGGCGCGCTGGTGCCTATCTACGGCACCCTCGTGACCTCGCTGATTGCGCTGATTATCGCCGTGCCGGTGAGCTTCGGCATCGCGCTGTTTCTGACAGAGCTCTCGCCGGGCTGGCTGCGCCGTCCGCTCGGCACCGCCATTGAGCTGCTGGCGGCAATCCCCAGCATCGTTTACGGCATGTGGGGCCTGTTTATCTTCGCGCCGCTGTTTGCCGAATATTTCCAGACGCCGGTCGGCGAAATCATGTCGAATATCCCCTTTGTCGGCGCGCTCTTTTCTGGCCCGGCCTTCGGCATCGGCATCCTGGCGGCGGGCGTCATTCTGGCGATCATGATCATTCCTTACATTGCCTCAGTGATGCGCGACGTGTTCGAGCAGACGCCGGTAATGATGAAAGAGTCTGCCTACGGCATCGGCTGCACCACCTGGGAAGTGATCTGGCGCATCGTGCTGCCGTTCACCAAAAACGGCGTGATTGGCGGCGTGATGCTCGGCCTGGGGCGCGCACTGGGCGAAACCATGGCGGTGACTTTTATCATCGGCAACACCTACCAGCTCGACAGCGCCTCGCTGTTTATGCCGGGCAACAGCATCACCTCTGCGCTGGCAAATGAGTTCGCCGAAGCTGAGTCGGGCGTGCATGTCGCCGCGCTGATGGAGCTGGGGCTGATCCTGTTTGTTATCACCTTTATCGTGCTGGCCATTTCCAAGCTGATGATCCTGCGCCTGGCGAAAAGTGAAGGAGCGCGCTCATGACGACGATTGAACTGCAGGCTCGCGCCGAACTGGACGCGTCGCGTCGCAAAATGCAGGCCTGGCGCAGCACCAAGAATAAGATCGCCCTGACGCTGTCGCTGCTGACCATGGCCTTTGGCCTGTTCTGGCTGATATGGATCCTCTTCACCACCGTCACGCGCGGCGTCGACGGGCTGAGCTGGTCGCTGTTCACCGAATCGACGCCGCCGCCGAATACCGCTGGCGGCGGTCTGGCCAACGCCCTGGCGGGCAGCGGTCTGCTGATTTTGTGGTCGACGGTGATCGGCACGCCGCTGGGCATCCTGGCGGGCGTCTATCTGGCGGAATATGGCCGCAAGTCGGCACTGGCGGAAGTCATCCGCTTTATCAACGATATTCTGCTCTCGGCGCCGTCGATCGTGGTGGGCCTGTTCGTATACACCATCGTGGTGGCGCAGATGCATCACTTCTCCGGCTGGGCGGGCGTGATCGCGCTGGCGCTGCTGCAGATCCCCATCGTTATCCGCACCACTGAAAATATGCTGCGGCTGGTACCAGACAGCATGCGCGAAGCGGCCTACGCGCTCGGCACGCCCAAATGGAAGATGATCTCCGCGATTACGCTGAAGGCGTCGGTATCGGGCATCCTGACCGGCGTGCTGCTGGCGATCGCCCGTATCGCGGGGGAAACGGCGCCGCTGCTGTTTACCGCCCTGTCGAACCAGTTCTGGTCCACCGACATGATGCAGCCGCTGGCGAACCTGCCGGTCACCATCTTTAAGTTCGCGATGAGCCCCTTTGCCGAGTGGCAGAGCCTGGCCTGGGCGGGCGTGCTGATTATCACGCTCTGCGTGCTGCTGCTGAATATTCTGGCGCGCGTAATTTTCACCAAGAGCAAACACGGTTAACCTTCGGCGCTGCCTGGCGCGGCGCCGTTTAAGAGAGACGAGCAATGAGTATCGCGACTTCCAACAGCGGTAAAATTCAGGTGCGTAACCTGAACTTCTACTACGGCAAATTTCACGCGCTGAAGAACATCAACCTGGATATCGCGAAAAACCAGGTCACCGCGTTTATCGGTCCGTCAGGCTGCGGCAAATCAACCCTGCTGCGCACCTTCAACAAAATGTACTCGCTCTATCCGGAGCAGCGCGCCGAAGGCGACATTTTGCTGGATGGCGACAACATCCTGGCCTCCAGCCAGGATATCGCTCTGCTGCGCGCGCGCGTCGGCATGGTGTTCCAGAAACCGACGCCGTTTCCGATGTCGATCTACGACAATATCGCCTTTGGCGTGCGTCTGTTCGAAAAGCTGTCGCGTGCCGATATGGACGAGCGCGTGCAGTGGGCGCTGAGCAAAGCGGCGCTGTGGAATGAAACCAAAGACAAGCTGCATCAGAGCGGATACAGTCTTTCGGGCGGCCAGCAGCAGCGTCTGTGCATCGCGCGCGGTATCGCGATTCGCCCGGAAGTGCTGCTGCTGGACGAGCCCTGTTCGGCGCTGGACCCCATCTCCACCGGCCGTATCGAAGAGCTGATCACCGAACTGAAGCAGGACTATACCGTGGTCATCGTGACGCATAATATGCAGCAGGCGGCGCGCTGTTCCGACCATACCGCCTTTATGTATCTGGGCGAGCTAATTGAGTTCAGCGATACTGACAGGCTGTTCACCAAGCCGGCGCAGAAACAGACCGAAGATTACATTACCGGCCGCTACGGCTGATTTCAGGAGATAAACATGGATAACCTCAATCTGAACAAGCATATCTCCGGTCAGTTCAATGCGGAGCTGGAGCACATTCGCACCCAGGTGATGATTATGGGCGGCATGGTAGAGCAGCAGCTCACCGACGCCATCACCGCGATGCACAATCTTGACGGCGAGCTGGCGCAGCGCGTGATCGACGGCGACCAGAAGGTCAACATGATGGAAGTGGAGATTGATGAGGCCTGCGTGCGCATCATCGCCAAACGCCAGCCCACCGCCAGCGACCTGCGCCTGGTGATGGCGATCATCAAAACCATCTCCGAGCTGGAGCGCATCGGCGACGTGGCGGAAAAAATCAGCCGCACCGCGCTGGAGAAATTCGGTCAGCAGCATATGCCGCTGCTGGTCAGCCTGGAGTCGCTGGGCCGTCATACCGTGGAGATGCTGCACGACGTGCTGGACGCCTTCGCGCGCATGGATCTTACCGAAGCGATTCAGATCTACCGCGAAGACAAGAAGGTCGACAAAGAGTACGAGGGCATCGTGCGTCAGCTGATGACCTACATGATGGAAGATCCGCGTACTATTCCGAGCGTGCTGACCGCGCTGTTCTGCGCCCGCGCCATTGAGCGTATCGGCGACCGCTGTCAGAACATCTGCGAAATCATTTTCTACTTCGTAAAAGGTCAGGATTTCCGCCACGTCGGCGGCGATAAGCTGGATGAGCTGCTCTCCGGCGACGACGGCTCCAACAAACCCTCCTGATGATCCTCTGCCGTGCGCTGGCTGGCGCACGGCGAGCCGCTTTTGCTGTTCCACGCAACCGTTTCCTTTATATACTTGGCGCACTTTTTTCTCTATCAAGGTGCTGATTCATGTCTCTTTCCCGCAGTAAGCAGAGCGTGACGCCTGCAAAGGCGATGCTGGCCGCGGTCAGCGGTTACGCGATGGATGGATTCGATCTGCTGATCCTGGGGTTTATGCTGCCGGCGATTAGCCTGTCGCTGGCGCTGGATCCATCGCAGGCGGGCTCGCTGGTTACCTGGACGCTGGTTGGCGCGGTGGTGGGCGGTATTCTCTTCGGCCATCTCAGCGATCGTTTTGGCCGCATTCGCATCCTCACCGTCACCATTCTGATGTTCTCGATTTTCACCGGACTGTGCGCGGTGGCGCAGGGCTACTGGGATCTGCTGGCGTACCGCACGCTGGCGGGCATGGGGCTGGGCGGCGAGTTCGGCATCGGCATGGCGCTGATCGCTGAAGCCTGGCCGGCGGAAAAGCGCAACCGCGCCTCGGCGTGGGTCGGCATTGGCTGGCAGCTTGGCGTGCTGCTGGCGGCCTTTATCACGCCGCCGCTGCTGGGCGTTATCGGCTGGCGCGGCATGTTTCTGGTGGGTCTGCTGCCTGCGCTGCTCTCTTTTATGCTGCGGCGCAGCATGGGCGAGCCGGAGGCCTTTACCCGACAGGCTACGCTGACGCCGTCGCTGTCGTTCGCCGCGCGCCTGAAAATGCTGGTGCAGGATCGCGCCACGGCGAAAGCGAGCCTCGGCATCTTTATTCTGACATCGGTGCAGAACTTCGGCTATTACGGGTTGATGATCTGGATGCCGAGCTATCTCTCCGCTAACTTCGGCTTCAGCCTGACCAAATCGGGATTATGGACCGCGGTCACCGTGGTCGGCATGACCTTCGGCATCTGGCTGTTCGGCGTGCTGGCTGACCGCTTTGCGCGCTGGAAGATTTTCCTGCTTTATCAGTTCGGCGCCGTGGCGATGGTGGTGATCTACGCGCAGCTGCGCGATCCCACCGTGATGCTGTTTACCGGCGCGCTGATGGGCATGTTCGTCAATGGCATGATTGGCGGCTACGGCGCGCTGATCTCCGACACCTTCCCGCCCCAGGCGCGCGCCACGGCGCAGAACGTCTTGTTCAACCTCGGGCGCGGCGTCGGCGGCTTCGGCCCGCTGGTGATCGGCCTGCTGGCGACGAAAATTTCATTTACCGCGGCGATCACGCTGCTGGCGCTAATCTACCTGCTGGATATCGTCGCCACGCTCTTTTTGCTGCCGAAAAAGCAGGGCAACGACGATTCGCTGGGCGCGATTGGCTAAAGCGTAAAGGGTCAGTCGGTGACCAGCTGCCAGCCGCGCGCGCGCCACAGCGCGGGCAGCGCGGCCATATCGGTAAAGCGCGTCACCAGTGGGTGATCGATTTCAGGATTGTGCGCGTCCGCGCAGTAGTAAAACACCGGGATGCCCGCCGCGACGCCCGCGCGGGCGCCCGCTTCGGAATCGTCCACCAGAATGCAGCGCTCGACAGGCACCTGCATCTGTTCGGCGGCGTAATGCATCAGCGCAGGATCGGGCTTCCAGCGCGAAATGTCGTAGCCGCTGTAGAGGCGATCGCGAAACCAGGGCAGCATGCCGGTCAGCCCCAGCGAGTGCTGCATCTTCTTTACCGTGCCGTTGGAGACGACGCACATCGGCACGGTGAGTTTCTCCACCAGCGCTTTCGCGCCGGGAATTTCCGTCAGCGACGCGTCAAACAGGCGCGCCACCTCGGCGCGATAGTCGGTTTCAAACGTCGCCTGCGGCAGCGTGGTGTGATGCGTTTCTCCGACGTCGCGAATAATGTCGTAGAGCTGAACGCCTTTGTACTTTTCGAACATCTCCTGCAACGAGCAGCTAATTCCGTAGCGGGCAAAGGTGTTGACGTACGCCTGGGTACAGAGCAATTCGCTGTCCACCAGGGTGCCGTCACAGTCAAAAAACACGCACTCTACTGCCATCTGTCGCACTCCTTCTGTTTTCGAGAGAGCACACACTTTAACCTAATCGACGCAGATTGCGATCCCGGAAACGGTTGCGAAAAATCATTGTATTGCCGCTGCAAAGCGGTCAGGATACGCGCCGACTTCTTTTCATCAGGATCGTTGGCATGAGTAAACAAGGCCTTTTGCAGCGCGTTTTTAAGCTACAGGAACATGGCACCACGGTGCGCACCGAAGTTATTGCCGGTATCACCACTTTCCTGACGATGGTCTACATCGTCTTTGTTAATCCGCAGATTCTTGGCGTGGCAGGCATGGATACCCAGGCGGTATTCGTTACCACCTGCCTTATCGCTGCATTCGGCAGTATTTTGATGGGCCTGTTCGCCAATCTGCCGGTGGCGCTGGCGCCAGCGATGGGGCTCAACGCCTTTTTCGCCTTCGTGGTCGTGGGCGCAATGGGCTATTCGTGGCAGGTAGGCATGGGCGCGATTTTCTGGGGCGCGCTGGGGCTGCTGATCCTGACGCTGCTGCGCGTGCGCTACTGGATGATTGCCAATATCCCGCTGAGCCTGCGCGTCGGCATCACCGCCGGTATCGGTTTGTTTATCGCCATGATGGGGCTGAAGAACGCCGGCATTATCGTTGCGAATCCCGATACCATCGCTGCTGTCGGCAATCTTACCTCGCACAGCGTACTGCTCGGCGCGCTCGGCTTCTTTATCATCGCCATTCTGGCGTCGCGCAATATCCATGCGGCGGTGCTGATCTCGATGGTGATCACCACGGCTATCGGCTGGGCGCTGGGCGATGTGAAGTTTGTCGGCCTTTTCTCCGCGCCGCCTGCGATCGGTAGCGTGGTCGGGCAGGTGGATATCAAAGGCGCATTCAATATCGGCATGGCGGGCGTTATCTTCTCCTTTATGCTGGTTAACCTGTTCGACTCTTCCGGCACCCTGATTGGCGTAACCGATAAAGCGGGTCTGACCGATGAGACCGGCACGTTTCCGCGTATGAAGCAGGCGCTGTTTGTCGATAGCTTCAGCTCCGTCACCGGCGCGCTGGCGGGTACCTCGTCAGTGACCGCTTACATCGAGAGTTCGTCCGGCGTGGCGATCGGCGGCCGCACCGGCCTGATGGCGGTGGTGACCGGCGTGCTTTTTCTGCTGGTGATGTTCCTGTCGCCGCTGGCGGCGATGGTGCCGGGCTATGCGGCCGCAGGCGCGCTGATCTACGTCGGCGTGCTAATGACCGCCAGCCTGTCTCGCGTGCGCTGGGACGATCTCACCGAAGCGGTGCCGGCTTTCGTGACCGCGGCGATGATGCCGTTCAGCTTCTCCATTACCGAGGGTATCGCACTGGGCTTTATCGCCTACTGCGTGATGAAGCTTGGCACCGGCCGCTGGCGCGAAATTAGCCCCTGTGTCGTGGTGGTGGCGCTGCTGTTTGTGTTGAAAATCGCCTTTATCGACGCGCATTAAGAAGAAGGTCGCTTACGCGACCTTTGAGTTGATGGGGCAGAGTGCCAACGCGGGTGAGACGGACCGATCGCAAAGACGCAAAAAGCGGCATCCCTGCCAGCTCGGCCCGCGCCATCCATGGCGCGGGACGCTTTGCTCCTCGGTCCGTCTCACCCGCTTGCCGGCTTTGTTAGCCGTCTGAAGGGCCGCTTAAGCGGCTTTTTTATACCTCAGAATGGAGACTGCGCTCTCGCGGTGAGCTGGTCAGACGCAGCGTGTGCGGTCCGATATTAGGCTTGCTCATCTCTACGTCGCGCAGCGCATGCCACTCGCGCGAGGCGTCAATTTCCCACAGGTGCAAACGCTGGGTCGCGGACGACAGCGCGCATGACCACACCAGCGTCGGCTCGGCGTCGCACACAGCCTGAATATCGGGATAACTCGTTGAACGCAGACGGCCTGCCGCGGGCTGCAGCCGCAGCGAGGCCATATTATCGTTGCCTTCGCCGGTCAGCTTAAGAATGCTCTGGCGCAGGGTCCAGATTTGCGTCACCGCTTCCATAAAATCCTGCTGCGCATTGATCCAGGCGCGCTCGCCTGACGTAAGCGACTGCATCAGCTGCTCCTGCGTCTGGCGGCTGTGGGCGCGGACGATCTCCATATCCAGCCCGGCGCGTCCGCCCTCTTCAGCCAGCAGCACGCCGACCATATTGCCGGCATAGGCGATGCTGAAATCGGGCAAATCGCGATCGGCAAAGGCGGGACGGCCGTTGCTGTGGGTAACAAGAGCAGGAAGGGTGCTGATACCGTAGACGCGCAGCATCAGCTGCGCCAGCATCAGACGAGCAAGCAAAAAGCGACCGCGGTATCTGTCAGGCAGCTGTCGCGCCTGATCGATGACATCCTGCGGCATGCGCATGGCGTCGGCGACAATGCCGCGATCGCCCATCCAACGTACAAAATGACCCGCCATCTGTCGCTCCGTGAAAATGGTCACTTAATCATCAGGAGCGCATTGTAAGAATTTTCTGAGCACATTGCATCTGGCATGCAACAGAATGACGCATATTCAGAATCGGCTGATAAAAAGCGGCGGGAAAAGAGAGGCCGCTACGCGCCTGCGCAGCGGCGGAATATCGTCAGGCCAGTTTGCACGCCTGTTCAAAACGCAGGCGCGGCAGGCGCGGATGCAGCTTCTCGCTATCGCCATAGCCGAGGTTAATCAACATGTTCACCTGCCAGCTGCTGTCGGCGAAGAATGCCTCGTTAACTTTCGACGGATCAAAACCAGACATCGGACCGGCATCCAGCCCGAGCGAGCGCGCCGCCAGGATGAGATAGCCTGCCTGCAGGCTGCTGTTGCGAAAGGCGGTCTCTTTTACCAGCTCAGGGCTGCCGGTAAACCAGCTGCGCGCATCGGCGTGCGGAAATAGCTGCGGCAGTCGATCGTAAAACGCCATATCGTGGGCGACGATAACCGTCACCGGCGCGGTCATGGTCTTTTCCACATTGCCAGACGAGAGCGCCGGCTTCAGCTTCGCTTTGCCTTCCTGCGAGGTCACAAACACAAAGCGGCCTGGCGAGCAGTTGGCCGAAGTCGGGCCAAGGGCGGTCAGCGCGTAGAGCTGCTCCAGAATGCCAGCCTCAAGGGGTTTATCCTGCCAGTAGCTATGGGTGCGGGCTTCGTTAAACAGTTGGTCGAGCGCGGTGTTGTCGAGCGGTGTATGCATTCTACTCTCCTTGATCAGGCGGAAGCAGCCGCCTGAGACATGCCATAGTGAAGGCGTATCCGGGAAGACCGGTGTTTAACGTTTATACCCCAACGGCGCTTCGTCGCCAAATAACAAAAGGCCGGGTTTGACTGAAGAGCAGGGCGCAAGCGCAGACTGCGATCACTTCCCAATACAGAAACTGGAAAATATCCGTCCCAGCAAATCATCGGAGGTAAACTCGCCGGTGATCTCGCTCAGCGCCTGCTGCGCCAGCCGCAGCTCTTCCGCCAGCAGTTCGCCCGCCCATGCGCCTAGCAGCTGCGCCTTGCCCTGCTGTAAGTGAGTCGCTGCTAACTCCAGCGCCTGAAGATGACGCCGACGCGCGAGGAAGCCGCCTTCCATATTGCCGGAAAAGCCCATTGACTGTTTCAGATGGTCGCGCAGCGCATCGACGCCCGCGCCGGTGCGCGCCGAAAGACGAATAAGTGAGTGATGATTTACTTCTGTCAGGCCCAGCGTTTCGCCAGTGACATCCGCCTTGTTGCGTACAACGGTAATCGGCAACGCCGCAGGCAGGCGCGAAACGAAGTCGGGCCAGATCTGCGCCGCCTCCGTGGCGTCGGTGGTGGTGCCGTCTACCATAAACAGCACGCGGTCCGCCTGCTCGATCTCCTGCCAGGCGCGCTCAATGCCGATACGCTCGACCTCGTCGCTGGCCTCGCGCAGCCCGGCAGTGTCGATAATATGCAGGGGCATGCCGTCGATATGAATATGTTCGCGCAGCACGTCGCGCGTGGTGCCGGCGATATCGGTCACGATTGCCGCTTCGCGTCCTGCCAGCGCATTCAGCAGGCTTGATTTACCCGCATTTGGCCGCCCCGCGATCACCACTTTCATGCCTTCGCGCAGCAGGCTGCCCTGACGCGCTTCGGCGCGTACGGCGTCGAGATCGACGATTACCTCATCCAGCTGCGCTTCGATTTTACCGTCGGAGAGAAAGTCGATCTCTTCATCGGGGAAGTCGATAGCCGCTTCGACGTAGATGCGCAGGTGGGTCAGCGCCTCAACCAGCTGGTTGATGCGGGTCGAAAAGGCGCCCTGCAGCGAGTTGACCGCAGAACGCGCCGCCTGTTCGGAGCTGGCGTCAATCAGATCGGCGATTGCCTCAGCCTGCGCAAGGTCGAGCTTGTCATTGAGAAAGGCGCGCTCGGAAAACTCGCCCGGCTGGGCGATGCGTACGCCAGGCAGCGCCACGATGCGCTTCAGCAGCAGATCGAGGATCACCGGGCCGCCGTGGCCCTGTAGCTCCAGCACATCTTCGCCGGTAAAGGAGTTCGGGCCGGGAAACCACAGCGCAATGCCCTGGTCCAGCACGCTGCCGTCGGCATCTTTAAACGGCAGATAATCAGCGTAGCGCGCCTTCGGCAGCTTGCCGAGCACCTGCTGTGCCACCTCGGCGGCGCGCGCGCCGGAGATACGCAAAATACCGACGCCGCCGCGTCCGGGAGGCGTCGCCTGGGCGACGATAGTATCGCTGTGGCTCATGGAATTTTCTCTCGCTAAAAAATAAGGCGGTCTTATTGACCGCCTCAGGGTAAACCAGATTGTCAGACGAGCGTAAGCGCGTTACGCCTTCTTCTTGTCGCGGCTGTGCAGACCGCGTTTTTCCAGGCCGCGATAAATCAGCTGCTGCTGGAGAATGGTTACCAGGTTGCTGACGATGTAGTACAGCACCAGACCTGACGGGAACCACAGGAAGAAGACGGTAAAGATAACCGGCATATAGGTCATGATCTTCTGCTGCATCGGATCGGTCACGGTGGTCGGTGACATCTTCTGAATGAAGAACATGGTGATGCCCATCAGAATCGGCAGGATGTAGTAGGGGTCCTGCGCCGACAGGTCATGGATCCAGAGGATAAACGGCGCGTGGCGCAGCTCCACTGAACCAGACAGCATGTAGTAAAGCGCAAGGAAGATCGGCATCTGAATCACCAGCGGCAGACAGCCGCCCAGCGGGTTGACCTTCTCCGCTTTATAGAGCGCCATCATCTCCTGGCTCTGCTTCTGCTTGTCGTCGCCCAGGCGCTCACGCATCGCCTGAATCTTCGGCTGCAGCATGCGCATCTTCGCCATCGAGGTGTACTGCGCCTTCGTCAGCGGGTACATGATGCCGCGCACGATGAAGGTGATGACGATGATGGAGAAGCCCCAGTTGCCGATAAAGCTGTGGATAAACTTCAGCAGCTTAAACAGCGGCTGAGAGATAAACCACAGCCAGCCGTAGTCGACGGTCAGGTCAAGATGTGGCGCGACGGCAGCCATCTTGTCCTGAATTTCCGGGCCGACCCACAGCGTTGCGCCCAGATTCTGCTGCTGACCCGCCGCCACGGTGACCGGTGCGGATTTGTAGCCGATAGCCGCAATACCGTTGCCCAGGTTGCTGGTATAGAGCGAATTGTTGCCAGCGGTGCGCGGCACCCAGGCGGTAGCGAAGTACTGCTGCAGCATCGCAACCCAGCCGTTGCTGGTGGTGGCGTTGAGGTTTTCGTTATCCGCGATGGTGTCGAATTTGTACTTTTCGTACTTCTCTTCGCTGGTGGAGTAGGCCGCGCCGCGGAAGGTGTGCAACGCAAAGTTGTTGCTGCCGGTATCGCGGTGCTTAGGCAGATCGATGGTCTGCTTCAGCTGGCCGAAGAGCGACACTTCCAGCGGCTGCTGCGTGGTGTTGTTGACGTTATAGTCCACATCCACCGCGAATTCGCCGCGTTTGAAAACGAAGGTTTTGGTGTAAACCACACCGTTTTCTGCGGTGTAGGTCATCGGCACGCGCAGTTCGGTCTGGCCGTCGGCCATTTCGAAGTGATCCTGTGCGGCGGTGAACAGCGGACGCGCGCCGTTGTTCGGGTTATCCGGACCGTTGCGGCCAGTGAGCCCGCTCTGTGCCTGATAAACGAAGGATGGCGTGGTCTCCAGCAGCTGGAAAGGCTGGTCGGAACCCAGTTTGTCCGGGTAGGTCAGCAGCTGAGCTTGCTCGACATCGCCACCGCGGGTGTTGATATTCAATGACAGGACATCAGTCTTAACGGTGATCGTTTTGCCCTGGCCGCTGGCCGGTACGCCCTGGCTGGCGGCATCACCTGCTGCGCTGTTGGTGTTTTGCGTGGTCTGGGTCTGCTGCGGCTGCGGAGCGTGGTCCGTCTGCCAGGCTTGCCAGATCATGAAAGACACGAACAGAAAAGCGATGAGAAAAAGATTGCGTTGCGAATCCATCGTTAATGTTCTCTGGTATCAAAGGTTTTTTGGCGGCACAGGATCGTCACCACCCGGGTTCAAAGGGTGGCATTTTAATACGCGTTTGAATGTCAACCAACTGCCTTTTATCAGGCCAAACCTGCGTAACGCCTCAATTCCATAATGAGAGCAGGTTGGCTGAAACCGACAGTGTGGTCCCAGCAAGGGGCTGATGCCGCGCTGATAGACGCGGATCAGGACGATCAGGAGCCGCGCGCCAGGCGACAGTGACGACGCCATAACTTCTCCAACGCTTCCGCCAACATACGGTTGTCGAGATCGGCAATCCCCTTTTTCGCCACAACGACGAAATCCATCGCCGGCAGTTCATGCTGAAGCAGACGAAAACTTTCACGGGTCAAACGTTTGATCCGGTTGCGTTCGTGTGCGCGCTTGACGTGCTTTTTAGCGACGGTAAGACCGATGCGGGGATGCCCCAGCGAATTAAGGCGGCCGAGGATGGTAATTTGCGGCGTGCCAGCCCGTTGTGGCTGCTGGAAGACGAAAGTGAAATGAGTGGGAGTTAACAAACGTAACTCCCTGGGAAATGCGAGCTTAACCACGAGGGTTAGCTTTTATTACTTAGAAACGGTCAGACGAGAACGGCCTTTAGCACGACGACGTGCCAGAACCTGACGACCATTTTTGGTTGCCATACGAGCACGGAAGCCGTGAGAACGGTTGCGCTTCAGTACGGACGGTTGAAAAGTGCGTTTCATGGCGATTTCTACCTAAACTTGAAAAATTTCACTGGGTGACGCGTTTTTGGGCCAGTAAAACGACCGACGCCTCAATGTGTCTTTAATAAAGAGGCGGGATTGTAATAATTGTACAGTCCGGAGTCAATTTACTTCGCTGGTCGCGGTACCTGGAAGCCCGGATACAGCCCGCTGAGTCCGGGCATTGGGCATAGCGCGACAACGCCGGGGGAAGAATTATACGGTCTCCGCTTTAAAGCGCAAGGATCCCGCGGGATCTTCTTGCGATCGGGCCGATGAAAATCACCGCAAAAACGAGAGGCCACCTGAAAAAGCGTCTCTTTTCCGACGATCCCCGCAGCTTTTTTCGCCAGCAGGCGTAAACTGTTTTGCCTGTCCACGGCCTGTGGATAAAAAGGATCAAAACTGTGTAGAAAGTGAAGATCTCTGCCTCGCTTTGCGCTATGATCCGCCCTTCCGTTGACGATCCGGTCGCGATCCCAGGGACGGAAACCGCTGATAGCGGTCGCAGGCGCTTTCTACCGTCTGTGTCAAAAATGAACGTTTCTTTATTAGCGCCTACTATTTCTTATCGATTTTGTACAAGTGGAGTCCGCCGTGTCACTTACGCTCTGGCAACAGTGTCTTGCCCGTTTGCAGGATGAGCTTCCTGCCACCGAATTCAGCATGTGGATTCGACCGCTGCAGGCGGAGTTAAACGACAATACGCTGGCCTTGTATGCACCAAATCGGTTTGTGCTCGACTGGGTACGAGATAAATACATCAATAACATCAACGGGCTGCTGAACGAATTCTGCGGTGTGGACGTGCCTTTGCTGCGTTTCGAAGTCGGGACGCGTTCCGTCCAGCAGCAGCCTGCGGCGATGAGCCAGCCGGCGATGGCGAGCGTCAGCGCCCCCGCGCCGGTCGAGAGCCGTCCCGCGCCCGCGCAGATCCTGCGCCCAAGCTGGGACAACGTTCCGGCGCCGGCCGATGTGACCTACCGCTCTAATGTGAATAACCGCCACAACTTCGATAACTTCGTTGAGGGTAAATCCAACCAGTTGGCGCGCGCGGCGGCGCGTCAGGTGGCGGACAATCCCGGCGGCGCCTATAACCCGCTCTTCCTTTATGGCGGCACCGGCCTGGGCAAAACCCACCTGCTGCACGCGGTCGGCAACGGCATCATCGCGCGCAAGCCGAATGCTAAAGTGGTCTATATGCACTCTGAGCGCTTTGTGCAGGACATGGTGAAGGCGCTGCAAAACAACGCCATTGAGGAGTTCAAGCGCTACTACCGCTCTGTCGATGCGCTGCTTATCGATGACATTCAGTTCTTCGCCAATAAAGAGCGCTCCCAGGAGGAGTTTTTCCACACCTTCAACGCGCTGCTGGAAGGCAATCAGCAGATCATTTTGACCTCAGACCGTTATCCTAAAGAGATTAACGGCGTGGAAGATCGACTGAAGTCGCGCTTCGGCTGGGGCCTGACGGTCGCTATTGAGCCGCCGGAGCTGGAAACGCGCGTGGCGATTCTGATGAAAAAAGCGGATGAGAACGATATTCGCCTGCCGGGTGAGGTCGCCTTTTTTATCGCTAAACGCCTGCGCTCCAACGTTCGTGAGCTGGAAGGGGCGCTGAACCGCGTGATCGCCAACGCCAACTTTACCGGCCGCGCCATCACCATCGACTTTGTGCGCGAAGCGCTGCGCGATCTGCTGGCGCTGCAGGAAAAGCTGGTCACCATCGACAATATCCAGAAGACGGTGGCCGAGTATTACAAAATTAAGGTCGCGGATCTGCTGTCCAAGCGCCGTTCGCGCTCGGTCGCGCGCCCACGCCAGATGGCGATGGCGATGGCGAAAGAGCTGACGAACCACAGTCTGCCGGAGATCGGCGACGCGTTCGGCGGCCGCGACCATACCACGGTGCTTCACGCCTGCCGCAAAATCGAGCAGCTGCGTGAAGAGAGCCACGACATAAAAGAAGATTTCTCTAATCTCATCCGAACTTTATCCTCCTGACGCTATGAAATTTATTGTTGAACGTGAGCAGTTGCTAAAGCCGCTGCAGCAAGTCAGCGGCCCGTTAGGCGGGCGCCCGACGCTGCCGATCCTGGGAAATCTGTTGATGCAGGTCAACGACGGCACGCTGTTGCTGACCGGCACCGATCTGGAAATGGAGATGGTGGCGCGCGTGGCGCTGACCCAGCCGCACGAGCCGGGGGCCACCACCGTCCCGGCGCGTAAATTCCTCGACATCTGTCGCGGACTGCCCGAGGGCGCGGAGATTAACGTCACGCTGGAAGGCGAACGCATGCTGGTGCGCTCCGGGCGCAGCCGCTTTTCGCTCTCGACCCTGCCAGCCAGCGACTTTCCCAATCTGGACGACTGGCAGAGCGAAGTGGAGTTTACGCTGCCGCAGGCGACGCTGAAGCGTCTGATCGAGGCGACGCAGTTCTCGATGGCGCATCAGGACGTGCGCTACTACCTTAACGGTATGCTGTTTGAAACCGAAGGCGAAGAGCTGCGCACCGTCGCCACCGACGGTCACCGTCTGGCGGTCTGCTCGATGCCGATTGGCCAGGCGCTGCCGAATCATTCGGTGATCGTGCCGCGTAAAGGGGTCATTGAGCTGGTGCGTCTGCTGGACGGCGGCGAAACGCCGCTGCAGCTGCAGATTGGCAGCAGCAATATCCGCGCGCACGTGGGCGACTTTATCTTTACGTCGAAGCTGGTAGATGGTCGCTTCCCCGACTATCGCCGCGTATTGCCAAAAAATCCCGATAAAGTACTGGAAGCGGGCTGCGACATCCTGAAGCAGGCGTTTGCCCGTGCGGCTATTCTCTCAAACGAGAAGTTCCGTGGCGTTCGCCTCTATATCACCGAAAATCAGCTGAAAATTACCGCTAACAACCCTGAGCAGGAAGAGGCGGAAGAGATGCTCGACGTGACCTATGGCGGCAGCGAGCTGGAGATCGGCTTTAACGTCAGCTACGTGCTGGACGTGCTGAATGCGCTGAAGTGCGAGAATGTGCGCCTGCTGCTGACCGATTCGGTGTCGAGCGTGCAGATTGAAGATCTCGCCAGCCCGGCAGCCGCCTACGTCGTGATGCCCATGCGCTTGTAGAATATATCGGCCTGGCTTACTTGCCATTCTGGTTGCGGGCAGTGCTCGTCCCTGGTCACATACCTCAGTATGCTCCCAGGGCCTGCGCGCTGGCCGCAACCAGACTGGCTGCGACGCCGACGGCCTGGTGAGGTAGAATCGGCCTGGTAGTGGTGAGGCCGTTATCGGGCTTCGCCGTTGGCCACAGGCCGCTCAAAGGCGATACCTCTTTGTGCCCTTCACGCTGGACTGATTCATGGCTTTAACCCGCCTCCTTATCAAAGACTTTCGTAACATCGAGCAGGCCGATCTGGCGCTGGCGCCGGGGTTTAATTTCCTGGTGGGCGCGAACGGCAGCGGCAAAACCAGCGTGCTGGAGGCGATCTACACGCTTGGTCATGGCCGCGCGTTTCGCAGCCTGCAGGCGGGACGCGTGATCCGTCACGACGAAGCCGCCTTTGTGCTGCACGGTCGCATTGAGAGCAGCGAGCGGGAGATTTCGGTCGGCCTGACCAAAAACCGCGCAGGCGACAGCAAGGTGCGTATCGATGGCAGCGACGGCCATAAAGTCGCGGAGCTGGCGCAGCTGCTGCCGATGCAGTTAATTACCCCCGAGGGGTTTACTTTGCTCAACGGCGGCCCCAAATACCGTAGAGCCTATGTCGACTGGGGCTGTTTTCACAACACCCCCGGTTTCTTCAACGCCTGGAGCAATTTGCGGCGCCTGCTGAAGCAGCGCAACGCCGCGCTGCGCCAGGTCACGCGCTATAGCCAAATCCGCGCCTGGGATCAGGAGCTGGTGCCGCTGGCAGAGCAGATCAGCCAGTGGCGCGCGGAATACAGCGACGCCATTTCGGCGGAGATCGTCGCCACCTGCGGGCAGTTTTTGCCGGAGTTCGCGCTGAACTTCTCTTTCCAGCGCGGCTGGGACAAAGAGAGCGCCTACGGCGATCTGCTGGAGCGCAATTTCGAGCGCGACCGCGCGCTGACCTACACCGCCAGCGGCCCGCATAAAGCGGATTTCCGCATTCGCGCCGACGGCACGCCGGTCGAAGATCTGCTGTCGCGCGGCCAGTTAAAACTATTGATGTGTGCATTGCGTCTGGCGCAGGGCGAGTTCCTGACGCGCCAGAGCGGACGCCGCTGTCTTTACCTGATTGATGACTTCGCTTCCGAGCTGGACGACGGCCGTCGGCGCCTGCTGGCGCAACGACTGAAAGCCACGCAGGCTCAGGTGTTTGTCAGCGCTATCGCCACCGATCATGTCATCGATATGAGTGACGAAAAGGGCAAGATGTTCCGCGTGGAACAGGGTAAAATAGCGGTTCAACCTGAAGATTAAATGAGCGAGAAACGTTGATGTCGAATTCTTATGACTCCTCAAGTATCAAAGTTCTGAAAGGGCTGGATGCGGTACGCAAACGTCCGGGTATGTATATCGGCGATACGGATGACGGCACCGGTCTGCACCACATGGTATTCGAGGTCGTGGATAACGCAATCGACGAAGCGCTCGCGGGTCACTGTAGTGATATCGTCGTGACCATTCATGCCGATAATTCCGTTTCCGTTCAGGATGATGGCCGTGGCATTCCCACCGGCATTCACGAAGAAGAGGGCGTTTCCGCTGCGGAAGTGATCATGACCGTGCTGCACGCAGGCGGTAAGTTCGACGACAACTCCTATAAAGTGTCGGGCGGTCTGCACGGCGTGGGCGTTTCGGTTGTAAACGCCCTGTCGCAGAAGCTGGAGCTGACCATTCGTCGCGAAGGCAAAGTGCACCAGCAGACTTACGTGCACGGCGTGCCTGAGGCACCGCTTAACGTCACGGGCGAAACCGATTTGACCGGCACCCGCGTGCGTTTCTGGCCGAGCCACGAAACCTTCACCAACGTCGTTGAATTCGAATATGACATTCTGGCGAAGCGCCTGCGCGAACTCTCGTTCCTGAACTCCGGCGTGTCGATCCGTCTGGAAGACAAGCGTGACGGCAAAGCCGATCATTTTCACTACGAAGGCGGCATCAAGGCGTTCGTCGAGTACCTGAATAAGAACAAAACCCCTATCCATCCGAATGTGTTCTACTTCTCTACCGAGAAAGACGGCATTGGCGTGGAAGTGGCGCTGCAGTGGAATGATGGCTTCCAGGAGAACATCTACTGCTTCACCAACAACATTCCGCAGCGCGACGGCGGTACCCACCTCGCGGGATTCCGTGCGGCGATGACGCGTACCCTGAACGCCTATATGGACAAAGAGGGCTACAGCAAGAAAGCGAAAGTCAGCGCCACCGGCGACGACGCCCGCGAAGGCCTGGTGGCGGTGGTGTCGGTTAAAGTGCCTGATCCGAAGTTCTCATCGCAGACCAAAGACAAGCTGGTCTCGTCTGAAGTGAAATCGGCGGTGGAACAGCAGATGAACGAACTGCTGGGCGAATACCTGCTGGAAAACCCGAGCGACGCCAAAATTGTCGTTGGCAAGATCATCGACGCCGCCCGCGCCCGTGAAGCGGCCCGTCGCGCTCGCGAAATGACGCGCCGTAAAGGCGCGCTCGATCTGGCAGGTCTGCCGGGCAAGCTGGCGGATTGTCAGGAGCGCGATCCGGCGCTCTCTGAAATCTACCTGGTGGAGGGTGACTCCGCAGGCGGCTCGGCCAAACAGGGCCGTAACCGTAAGAACCAGGCGATTCTGCCGCTGAAGGGCAAAATTCTTAACGTAGAGAAAGCGCGTTTCGACAAGATGCTCTCTTCGCAGGAAGTGGCAACGCTGATCACCGCGCTGGGCTGCGGTATCGGTCGCGACGAATACAATCCGGACAAGCTGCGCTATCACAGCATCATCATCATGACCGATGCTGACGTCGACGGCTCGCACATTCGTACGCTGCTGTTGACCTTCTTCTATCGTCAGATGCCGGAAATCATCGAGCGTGGCCACGTTTATATTGCGCAGCCGCCGCTTTACAAGGTGAAGAAAGGCAAGCAGGAGCAGTACATCAAAGATGATGAGGCGATGGATCAGTATCAGATCGCCATCGCGCTTGACGGCGCGACGCTGCATACCAACGCCAGCGCACCGGCGCTGGGCGGTGAGCCGCTGGAAAATCTGGTCGCGGAATTCAACAGCACGCAGAAGATGATCAAGCGTATGGAGCGCCGCTATCCGGTCGCGCTGCTGCGCGCGCTGGTTTATCACCCAACGCTGAGCGAGCTGAGCAATGAGGCTGAGGTTCAGGCCTGGCTGGAGAAGTTGGTGGCTTATCTGAGCGAGCGCGAAGCGCACGGCAGCACTTACGTTGCACAGGTACGCGCCAACCGCGAAGAGAATATTTTTGAACCGGTTCTGCGCGTGCGCACGCACGGCGTCGACACCGATTACACGCTGGACGCCGAGTTCATTCAGGGACCGGAGTACCGTAAAATCAACGCGCTGGGCGAGAAGCTGCGCGGCCTGATTGAGGAAGACGCCTACATCGAGCGCGGCGAGCGCCGTCAGCCGGTCGCCAGCTTTGAGCAGGCTATCGAATGGCTGGTGAAAGAGTCGCGACGCGGTCTGTCGGTACAGCGTTATAAAGGTCTGGGCGAGATGAACGCCGAGCAGCTGTGGGAAACCACGATGGATCCGGACAGCCGTCGCATGCTGCGCGTGACCATCAAGGATGCTATCGCCGCCGATCAGCTCTTCACCACGCTGATGGGTGATGCGGTTGAGCCGCGCCGCGCCTTTATCGAAGAGAACGCCCTGAAAGCGGCGAATATCGATATTTAAGCCAACAGACGGCGACTAAAGCTAAAGCGTGGGTGACAGGAACCGAAGAGCAAAGCGTCTCGCGACAAGGACAAAAACGCCGGGAGCGTTTTTGAACAACGCAGCGCGTTGGCCCGTTTACGGGCGCGCCTCAGGAAGAGGCGCGTATTTGCGTGAGCCGAGCGGTCAGGGATGACGCACAGCGACCTTGCGATCGGTTTCTGTCACCCACGCCGGCTCCAGTTTGCAAACCCTTCCCATCCGGAAGGGTTTTTTTATGCCTGAAATGTCGTGAAACTGGTCACAGTGAGCTGAATCGCGCTAGCATTTAAGCCAAACCCTGACTCAACGAGGAAGCTATGGCGATTAAACTGGTTGCAATTGATATGGACGGCACGCTGCTTAACCCGCAGCACGAGATCACCGCTGGCGTTAAATCGGCAATCGATCGCGCGCATAAAAAAGGCGTTGCCGTGGTGCTGGCGACCGGGCGCCCATACGTAGGGATCCAGCGCTACCTGATGGAGCTTGGCCTGGTCGACGACGGTCAGTACTGCATCAGCTACAACGGCGCACTGGTGCAGCAGGCGAAAGATGGCGAGTGCGTGGCGGAAATCACGCTGGGTTTTGACGATTACCTCTACATTGAACAGCTGTCGCGCGAGCTGGGCGTGCATTTTCAGGCGTTCGACAAATCCTCGCTTTATACGCCGAACAAAGATCTCAGCGAATACACCATTCATGAGGCGAGCCTGACCGGCATTCCCGTGCGCTACCGCGCCGTGGAAGAGATGGACCGCGCCACGCGTTTTCCCAAGCTGATGATGATCGACAAGCCCGATCTGCTGGATAGCGCGATTCAGCGTCTGCCCGCCAGAGCGCAAGAGAACTACACCATTCTCAAGAGCGCGCCCTATTACCTGGAGATCCTCGATAGCCGCGTCAACAAAGGTCAGGGCGTTAAAATGCTGGCGGAGAAGCTGGGTCTGGCGCGCGAAGAGGTGATGGCGATTGGCGATCAGGAGAACGACCTGGCGATGATCGAATACGCCGGCACGGGCGTCGCAATGGGCAACGCCATCGACTCCGTTAAGCAAATCGCGCAGTTTGTGACCAAAACCAATATGGAAGATGGCGTCGCGCACGCTATCGAAGAGCTGGTGCTTTAATCCTTCCCTGGCGGCATTCCGCCGTCCTGCGTCGCACTTTTCACTTTCAAGGCGGGCCATCTGGCTCGTCTTGTCTGTTTTGTGATCTTCATTGTAGTACAAAATTATTTTTGGGTACTACAATCACCCTCACTCTTATCAGCTGAAATCAATCCGCCAGTAAAGGTCGGTCGCGCAGCGTCGCAGCGCTGGTGATCGAACGCAGCTGTACAGGCGATGCCCTGTCGCCACGCGCTGCGGTATGACAGCTTAAATATGTAAAATCAAAGAGTTAATTTCTGCTGCTGCGCTATCTGAACTGAGGACCTTGCGATGAACAACTCTCTTCACCTCAGCACCATTAAGAAAATGAACCTGCGCATCATGCCCTTTATCATGGTGTTGTATCTCATTGCCTATATCGACCGCGCCAATATCTCGGTTGCCGCGCTGCAAATGAACGCCGATCTGGCGATGACCGCCGAAATGTACGGCATCGCCGCCGGTATCTTCTATGTCACCTACATTATCTTCGAAGTGCCGAGCAATGTGCTGTTGACGCGCGTCGGCGCGCGGCGCTGGATCGCGCGCATCATGGTAAGCTGGGGCATCATCGCCGCAGGCATGAGCCTGGTGCAGACGCCGATGCAGCTCTACGTGATGCGCTTTTTACTCGGCGCGGCGGAAGCGGGCTTTACGCCCGGCATTATTTTCTACCTGAGCTGCTGGTATCCGCGCAGCGACCGCGCGCGCGCCATGTCGCTGTTTTATATCGGCGCGGCGCTGGCGTCGGTGATTGGTCTGCCGCTCTCCGGCAGCCTGCTGAATCTGCACGGCATGCTGGGCGTCGAAGGCTGGCGCTGGCTCTTCTTGCTGGAAGGTATCCCGGCGTTCGCGCTGGGCATTGTCACCTGGTTCTATCTCGACGATGCGCCCGCCAGTGCGCGCTGGCTCACGGCGGAGCAGCGCAGTTACCTGCAGCAGACGCTGGCGCGCGACGAACAGCACGCGGCGATACGCGATCATAACTGGCGCGTGGCGCTAACAAGCCGGCGCGTCTGGACGCTCAGTCTGCTGTGGCTGCTGCAGGCGTTCGGCACCATCGGCATTACGCTGTTTCTGCCGATGATCGTTAAGGCGGTTGCGGCGGAGCGCAGCAACCTGACGGTGAGCCTGCTGTCGGCGGTGCCTTTTCTCTTCGCCTGTATTTTTATGTATTTTAACGGCCGCCATTCCGATCGCACCGGCGAGCGGGCGCGCCATCTCGGTTTGCCGCTGATGGCGGCAGGTCTGCTGCTGCTGGCAGCGCTGGCGGCGCCGCAGCAGTGGATGGCTTATCTGCTGCTGGTGCTGATGGTTGGACTCAACTGGGCCATCACACCGGTATTCTGGGCGGTGACCACTGAAACCGTCTCCGGCGTGGCGGGCGCCGCGTCGGTGGCGCTGATTAATGCGGTGGCAAATATCGCCGGGCTGGCTTTTCCGCCCGTCATGGGGCGTATCAAGGACGTCACCGGCAGCTATAACGACGGGCTGCTGATTGTGGCGGGCGCCCTTATTCTCGGCGGTGTGCTGGGACTATTGGTTGGGCGCAGGCGGGCGATCGAGGGCGTTGCCGCGCCGCAGACGAAATCGAAGCTGCATCTTTAACGCTTTTGGCGTAGCGTGTGGGGCAATATTTTTTAGTCAGGTTGCCCCATGCGTGAAAAACAGATCACCTTTAGCCCGCGACAGCATCAGCTGACCAACAGCAACGTCTGGACCGCCGACAGCCAGTGGCTGGCCTTCGACCTGCGTCCGTCCGGTGCCTCTTTTACCAGCGACACTATTGAGCGCGTCAATGTGCAAACCGGCGAGCTCGAGGTGCTCTATCGCGCGACCGACGGCGCGCATGTGGGCGTCGTCACCGTCAGTCCGGATCTGCCGCCGCGCTATCTCTGCATTCATGGCCCGGAACAGCCTGACGAGCACTGGCACTACGACTTTCATCACCGGCGCGGCGTTATCGTGCAAAACGGCCGCGCGCAAAACCTCGACGCCTGCGACATCACGTCGCCCTTTACGCCCGGCGCGCTGCGCGGCGGCTCGCATGTGCACCTCTACAGCCCGGACGGCACGCGCGTCAGCTTCACCTACAACGATCATGTGATGCACGAGCGAGACCCGAAAGAGGATCTGCGCAACGTCGGCATCGCGCTGCCGCTGCGCGCGGTCGCGCCGATCAAACAGCATCCGCGCGAATACAGCGGCAGCCACTTCTGCGTGCTGGTCAGCCGCACCACCGCGACGCCGCGCCCGGGCAGCGACGAGATTAACCGCGCGTATGAAGAGGGCTGGATCGGCACGCGGGGCTATCAGAAGCCGGACGGCCGCTGGCAGCGCTGGGCTATCGCCTTTATCGGCGACACGATCTCCGCCGCGGGCGACAAACAGCCGGAGGTTTTTGTTGTCGATCTGCCGGAGGCGCTGGAGGCGTACGCCATACCAGGCGACGAACCGCTGGAGGGGACGGAGAGCAGTCTGCCTGCGCCGCCTGCCGGCGTGCGGCAGCGCCGGCTGACCTTTACGCCGCGCGGGCTTGCTCAGCAGCCGCGCCACTGGCTGCGCAGTGCGCCAGACGGCAGCGCCATCGCCTTTTTAATGGCGGACGAGCAGGATGTGGTGCAGCTCTGGACGGTGTCGCCAAACGGCGGCGCGCCGCGTCAGGTGACGCGGCTGGCGCAGTCAGTGCAGTCGGCGTTTAGCTGGCATCCGCAGGGCGGGGCCGTCGCCTTTATCAGCGACAATCAGGTGATGCGCTGCGATATCGAAAGCGGCGTCTGTCAGCCGCTCACCGAACGTCACGACCAGCCGCCGAGCGGCGACGCGGTCGTCTGGTCGCCGGATGGACGGCTGATCGCCTTTATGCGTGAGGTCGACGGCTGGCGGCAGCTCTTTACTGTGCTGGCGTAGCCACAGGATAGGGGGCAGCCTGCGCCAGATTCTCCTGCGTGTGGTTCAGCTTTTCGCTCTGAAGAATGCGCTCACGCGGGGAGTCGATCGATTTATCGTCATCGCTGCGCGCGTAGTCCCACGGCAGCAGCAGCGTATCCAGTACGGCGGAAAAGGGCAGATCGATCAGTGCCAGCGGCTTAAGCGCCCAGCTGCTGTTACCGTCGACCAGGATATCGGCGCTGGCGCGCGTGCCCGGATAGTAGCCCTGATTCGGGCCGGTATGCGACATCACGCTGGAACAACCTGCAAGCGTAAAGGTGCAGCAGGCCAGCGCGCCTGCCAGAGGAAATGCCTTCAATAAATTCATTTTCATCATCCCTTCAACTATGGCGTTTGCCCCGGCTGAGTTAGCTTGTCCGCTGACGCCCTCACTCTACGGCGAGGTGCGCTATGTCAGACGAAAGGTCCCCTGAGTGTATGCCACTTCAGCTAATTGGCGAAAAAAATTGCGTTTCGCCTCTTGAAACCAGTCTGGCCATACCCACTTTTAAGCTACGGACGCGCTCGCTGTCGCCGACAGGGTCATCGAGGCGTCTTACAACCTGTCCATGGTGGAAGGTTGCCAAAACTTGCTGATTATCAGGAGTCATTCCATGCGTAATTTTGATCTTGCTCCACTTTATCGCTCTGCTATCGGTTTCGATCGTCTGTTTAACCTGCTTGAGTCTAACCAGAACCAGAGCAACGGCGGCTATCCTCCGTACAACGTCGAACTGGTCAGCGAAAACCACTATCGCATTACCATCGCGGTGGCGGGCTTTGCCCAGAACGAACTCGATATTACCGCTCACGATAACGTTCTGATCGTGCGTGGTGCGCACCCCGAAGAGCAGACCGAGCGCAAATATCTCTATCAGGGTATCGCCGAACGCAACTTCGAGCGTAAATTCCAGCTGGCCGACCACATTGTGGTACGCGATGCCCGCCTGGAAAATGGCCTGCTGAGCATCGATCTGGAACGCATCGTCCCTGAAGAGGCGAAACCGCGCCGGATTGAAATTCTGAACTAATCAGAATCGATGAGAAAAAAACGCCGCCTTTGCGGCGTTTTTTATATCTGAGCCCATGCCGTTAAGGATGGGTGCGCATCGCCAGACGCTGGCTCACCAGGCCGCCGAAGACATTCACCAGCAGGCCGAAGATAATCACCGCTGCGCCCAGCATCTGCTGCGCCGAGAGTCGTTCCCCCAGCACCAGCGCCGCGCTGAGAATACCAATCACCGGCACCAGCAGCGACAGCGGCGCGACGCGCCAGGTTTCATAGCGGCTAAGCAGGTTGCCCCAGATGGCGTAGCCGACGATGGTGGCGATAAAGGCGAGATAGATCAGCGCCAGCACCGTTTGCAGCGAGATATGCGTCAGGCTGAACACCATCGCCTCCTCGCCTTCGAACAGCCAGGAGCAGGCGAAGAAGGGCAGCACCGGCACCAGCGCGCTCCACACCACCAGCGACATCACCGGCACCTTGCGATTGCGCAAGATAATCTTATTGGTGATGTTGCCCAGCCCCCACGACAGCGCCGCCGCCAGCGTCAGCATCATGGTCGTCAGCGTAATGCCTGCGGCCGACTGGCCCGCCATGCCCGCCGTCGCCAGCATAAACATCCCCAGCGTCGCGATCAGCACGCCGGCGATATGGTTCCAGCGCAGCTTTTCCGCCAGCAGCAGCGCGCCCAGCAGCAGCGTGAAAAAGGCCTGCGCCTGCAGCACCAGCGAGGCGAGCCCGGCGGGCATGCCGAGCTTGATGGCGAGAAACAGAAAGGCGAACTGGCCAAAGCTGATGGTCATGCCGTAGACCACCAGCCAGCGCAGCGGGATAGCCGGACGAGGGACAAAAAAGATCGCCGGAAACGCCACCAGGGAAAAGCGCAGGCCCGCCAGCAAAAAGGGCGGCATGCCCTGCAAGCCGAGCTTAATCACCACGAAATTAACGCCCCACGCCACCACGACGCAGAGCGCCAGCAACATATCTTTAACTGACATAACCTTTCCTCTGCCGTCAGGCGCTCACCGCCACGGGCGTGGCAATATCGGCATAACAGGCTTCACCTACGATACGGCAATAGTCCTCTGCGTTAAGGGCGATCGATTTTTCCAGCGCGCCAGCGTTGAACCACAGCGTGCCGACGTCGCGCAGGCGCGCATCAACGCGCAGCGCCAGCCGGTCATCAAAACTAAACGGCGGCACCGCGCCCATCACGCAGGCGGTCAGCGACTGCGCCCTCTCGGGTGCGGCGAAGCTCGACTTTTTACCGCCGATGGCGCGCGCAGCGTTTTTAAAGTTGATTTTGCAGTCGCCAGGCACGATCGCCAGCAGAAAGCGCGGGTCGGCGCCGTCTGGCATCACCACCTCCAGCACCATCGCCTTCGCCGCCTGGTTAAGCGCATTGCCGCGCAGCGCGCTGACGGTATCGGTCTGGCCGATAGCCTCGTGCTCTACCACGCGATAGTCCGCGTCGTGCCGATCCAGCAGCTCAGTAATTTTGGCAAATGTCGTCATCTCTTCTCCTCGTCTTGCAAGGCTGCGCGCAGGGCGTCAGCTCCACGCGATGGCGTGTTTCATTTTTTTGTCGGTCAGGCCAAAAAAGAAGCCCATCGTGATGCGGGTATTACCTTCAACCCGATCGATCTCGTGGTAAAAGGCGGGGTTGAACAGGTAGATATCGCCGCTGCGCGGCGCAAATTCGCAGGTTTCGCTCTGCATCACCACGCCGCTCTGGTAGCCGAGCTCGCCTGGCGTTTTGAAACGCTCATCGTCCGGCGACCATTTTTTATTGAAGATGCGCAGCCCGCCGCCCGCATTGCACTCCTGCAGGCAGACCACGCAGCTCAGCTGGTGCAGGATCTGCGTCACCACCAGGCCGCTTCCGGCCCCGTCGCGGACGATATTGTCGTTGTGCAGCGGATTGGCGACGCCGTCGGCATGGAAACGTACGATCGAACCGGCGTAGTCGCCCAGGCCTGGCTCATGGGCGGTTTGCAGGCTCTCCAGCTTTAGCGCGTGGCGCACCCACTCATAGATCTGCTGGCGCAGCGCGGCGAGCGACGGCGGCAGCGATGACGCGATGTCGCGCCATTCGGTAAAGTAGTTCTCCGGCGCGGCGGTATGTTTCGCCAGGTAGGGGCCGAGCGTGGTGAGCGCGCCGTTGGGATAGTGCGACACGCGGATCTGCTCGCGGCAGCGCTGCAAATCGGTCACCACCTCCTGGCGATCTTCATCGGTAAGGAAATTGCGCAGCACCAGCAGCGGCACGCGCGCCGTAACAATATCGTCCAGCCAGGTGTGCTCTACATACATGTTGGGATTGATCACGCGTATCTGATTAAAAATGGCCATGATGTTTACTCCCCCAAAGGAATTTCGCGTAGTTCATGGTTAGCCATACGTCGCCAGCTGTCGGCGTCGCCCAGGGTTGGAACAGGTTCAGATGAAATGTACGTACAGCGCGCCTGCTGCAAAACGTGCAGCGTAAAGTAGTGCGGCCAGGGCGTATCCTGGGGATGCCACTGCCAGGCCCATGCCCGGTCGCGCGTGACGAAAATCGCATTGCCCGCGCTGCCGCCCGGCTCGACCTGCGCCAGCTTGTCGCGCAGGTAGTCGCGCGTGAAGTCGGCAGGCGTGATGCGATCCACCAGATATTCCAGGTACTCTGCCGAGTCGAAGCGGGAGGCCGCCATGCCGAGACGGGCGTAGACCTTCGGCATAAAGCCGTTGTGCATCATGTACCAGCGCGTGCCTGCGCTGTCGCGCAGCAGCGGATGGGCGAACGCCAGCCCCTGGTTTTTACTCAGCGTGGCGTGGCGCACATGCACCGCCAGAAAACGGCCTCTGATGCGTTCGATATCTATATCGGGCAGCGCCTCGGCAAAGGGGCCGCTGCCGCGCAGCGTGCAAATTTCGCTGTCGTCCAGCCACAAACACCCCCAGCCGTTCGGGTGCTCTTTGATCGGGCCATCATGGCAGGCGGTTTCGCCGCAGCTCATGGCGCGCGCCGCCTCCAGCACCTGCGCCGCGTCGAACTCGCCCTGCGCCAGAATCATTCTGCACACAATAAATTTCCTTCTGAGAGGCGAGATGCCGTGCGCACCACGCTGTTGAAAACGGCCAGAATGTCGTCGCGACCGCCAGCCGACAGGCGCAGCGTGCCGAGTATGCCCGCATGGCGCGTCAGATCGGCATAGAGCGACGAGCGCCGCGACACCTGTAAGCCAGCAAAGGTCAGCGGCGGCAGCAGCGCCCCCTGACGATGTTCAGCAATCCAGCTTTCCGCCTGGCGCAGCTGTGCTGGCTGGCGCAGACGCAGCTGGCCGACGGCGCGCGGCGGCGCGGCGAAGCGAAGCGCGGGCATCTTGCCACCTGCTTCAAGCCGAAACGCGACGGCTACCCAGTCGATGCCGGTCGCCTCTTCGACCAGGCCAGGCACCCCCATGCCCGAAAGACGGAAGCCCATTTCAAGAAAGTGCGGCACGCCCTCCACCACAATAAAATCGATATGAAAGGCGCCGAGCCGGTAGCCAAAGGTTTCACAGCAAAATGTCATCAGGCTAACGAATGGGGGCGGCAGCGTCTCGGCGGCAACAGCGACGTGGCCCGATTCGTAAAAACTGACGCCGCCCTGGGCGTCGCGATGTTGCTCGATCACCTTCTGGCAGCAGGTCAGGGCGTGCGGATGGCCGTCGTGCACCACGCCCTGCAGCGAATATTCGTCGCCGTCCAGCCAGCTTTCGACAATAAACCCGCTAAAGCTGCGGCCGCCGTAGTTCATGGTCTCTTCCAGCATCTGCACCACGCCTGCCAGCCGTTCGGGCGCTTCCACCAGCCAAATCCCCAGGCCGCCGCCGCTGTCTACCGGCTTGATCACGCAGGGATAGATCAGCGCCTGATGGGCGTCGAGAATGCTGAGCGGCGAGGCAAAAAAACGAAACTCCGGCTGGGGAAAGCGCGGCCAGGCTTTTTTCAGCGCCATCCGCTGGGCATATTTATCCAGCGGAATGAAGGTGCGCGGCGCATCGGGCCCGGCCAGAATTTCCCGCACGCGTCCAGCACTGGCGTTGTAGGCTTCAAACCCGGCCAGCACCACGCGCGGATGTTCCAGCAGCCCGGCGTGCAGGCAGGCCTGCAGCACTTCCCAGGGATTTTCCGGCCGATCGAGGCGAACGATCAGATCAAACGGCAGCGTCAGGCTGAGCGACTGGTAGTCAATGAAATCGCTCATCTCCGCCAGCACGGTAAAGTAGCCGTCGCGCTTCGCCACCTCGCAGTAGGGATTCTGGCCATCGCGCGTGGCGCCTATTTGCAGGAAAATTTTTCTCATCGCCTCGCCTTACCGGGATCAGCGCCCGGAGATCACTTCGGTCACGGTATCCTGCAGGACGCCGTGATTTACCTGAATCACCGCCTTATGCGGATCGAAGCGCAGCACGCGCGACAGCGGATCGGCGCTTTTGCCCTCCAGCAGCGAGCTGACCTGGCGGCTCTGCCAGCAGTGACGTAACTGATCGATGTCCAGTCCGGAAAGCTGGCCGAGCCGCTGCGCCAGCGCCGCGTCGTCGCGCTTGCCGGCAAGCAGCTGGCGAATCGCCACCTCATCCAGCCCGATCTGCTGCTGCGTCAGCCAGCTATGCAGCTGGCTGCCCTGGGCGATAAAGGGCGAATAGATCATGCAAACCAGCTGGGTTTCGTCGAGGCCGAACGCCTCGACGGCAAAGCGTGCCGCGCGCTGGCGCTGCTGTTCGATAGCGGCCCCGTCCTGATAGCGCGCCGCCATCTCGGCGATCAGCTGCGGCGGAAAGGCTTTCTGCGCCATCAGCCCCAGCGCAAAGCGGACATATTCGCGGATGCCTTCTGCGTAGCTGCGCTGCAGCAGGGTTTCCGCGCGCAGGCCGCGAATGTGCGCCATCAGCGTCGGGTTGCCGCAGTCCGATTCGGAAAAGCTGAACATCAGCGGGTCGAAGCGGAAACGCATAAAGTCGTTGAGCAGCGCCCAGTGCGCGCCAGCTTCGTAGGCGGTGTCCTGATAGATATTAAAGAACAGCGGATCGCGCGTCAGCTGATGCATGATGCGGCGTGCGGGCGTGACCGCCGCCTCGCCATGGATAGCGGCCGAGTAGCGATGGGCGACGCCATCGAGCGTCTGCAAAAAGCCGCGAAAGCCCCGATCTTTCTCCGCCGCTGGCGCCTCGAACAGGCGCGACAGGTGCCGCGCCCACGCGACATAGGCGGTCTGCTCCTGGGGCGAATCGCCGGTGATAATCATGTCCACGCCGCCGTTATAGTGCGCCGCCAGGCCAAACGAGTTGACCATGCTGAGGTTGCAGGCGTTGCAGAAGGTTGAGCGCGCGTCAGCGCGAAAGCGGTGGCCGTTCATCAGCACGTCGCTGCGGTTTTGCTGGCGCACAGGCTCGGGCAGGGAGAGATGACGTTCGAAAGGGCGGATCTGCTGGCCGTCGACGATCAGGCTCTCGACGAAGGCGTCATGGTGAATAGCCAGCGCGCGGTAAACGCGGTCGATATTCTCCATCACGCTGTCGCTCATGGCGGCGTGGCGGTTGGTGCTGATGCGCAGCAGAAAGGTGTCACCGCGCTGCTGCCAGATTAACCCCTGAATGTAACGCACATAGGTCACCATATAGCTGCTGTCTTTCCCACCGCCGTAGGCAAGCAGAACGCGATTGCGCGACAGCTGCTCGCTATCCGGCAGCGCGGCAAGCAGGCGATGAGAGCACCGTTTAGCAGAATCGATGATTGCTGGCGTCAGATAGCCTTCGATTTCTCTCATCATGGTGGACAGATTATTCATTTTTCGCGTTTTCCTTTGGCTGATAAATTCGTTTAAATGCATGGAACCTACTGATTCCATGAAAAACAGGCCATTAAGCGGTGTAGCAATGAATGCCGAAATGCAGGCAGACGACAGGGCGCCGGACGCCGAAAGCGGAGCGGCCACGCGTCATCAATAATTAAGAGATGCAGCCTAAAGTACTTTGAATGTACTCTCTTGAATACGCACAGATCAGTACGATATAGGGTGGAACAGATGCCCGGTGAAACGGACGAGCAGGAGAGTCAGAGCAGTCGTTACCGCCAGATAGCCGAGCAGATCAAGCAGGCTATCCGCAGCGGATCGCTGCTGCCCGACAGCCGGTTGCCCTCGGTACGCACGCTGGCGACGCAGTACAGCGTCAGCCTGACGACCGCGCTGAAAACGCTGCGCACGCTGGAGGATGAGCGTTTTGCGGTGGCGAAGCCGAAATCGGGCTTTTTCGTCGCGCCGCGTCTGGCGCACAAAGAGGTAGCGCCGACGACGCTGGCGCAGCCGCGGCTGGTGGCACCGCTGGATGAACAGACGGAGATGCACCTGGCGATCCTCGGCTCGGAGTGTCGCGTTCGTCTCGACCTGGCGAACGGCGACAGCTCGCTCTATCCGGTGAAAAAGATTGGGCTGCTGATGCGCCAGATGGGATACAGCAAACCGGCGCTGTTGGGCAACACCGTTAAAGGCACCGGCTATCTGCCGCTGAAGCATGAAATCGCGCGTCGCGCGGTGGAGTATGGCTGCACCATCAGCGCCGACGATATTCTTATCACCAACGGCTGCATTGAGGCGGTGTCGCTGTCGCTGCGCGCCACGCTCAGGCCCGGCGATGTGGTGGCGGTGGAGTCGCCCTGCTACTTCGTGCTGCTGCAGATGCTGCATAATCTTAATCTGCGCGTCATTGAGGTCGACGCCGGGCCGGAGGGCTACGTCGACGTCGAAAAGCTTACCGCGCTGTTCCGCCGCAGGGCGGTGCAGGCCTTTCTTACCATCAGCAACGTCAACAATCCGCTCGGCAAATCGATCCCCAACGAACAGAAGGCCTATATCGCCCGCCAGGCCGATGAAAATGATGTGGTGATCGTCGAAGATGATATTTTTGGCGATACCGCGTTCGGCGAACGGCGGCCTTTTCCGATGCGCGCCTTTAGCCCTAACGCCATTCTGTGCAGCGGCTTTTCCAAAACCGTTGCGCCCGGCATTCGCATTGGCTGGGTGCACAGCGTCAACTACATGCGCAAGATCGCGTCGCTGAAATACACCTCGACCATGGGCACCTCGACCCTGTCGCAGGCGGCGATTGCCGAGCTGCTGCGCAGCGGCGGCTATGACGCGCATCTGCGCAAGCTGCGGCGCGAGCTGGCCGGACAGATTCAGCAGATGCGTCAGTCGCTGCTGCGCGAGTTTCCGGCGGGCACGCGCGTTTCGGATCCCGAGGGCGGTTATGTGCTGTGGGTCGAGATGCCGCACCGCGCGCTCAACGTGCGTGCGCTGTTTCTCAAGGCGCGCAACGCCGGCATCGGCATCGCGCCGGGCCATATTTTCGCCACCGACGATCGCTACGATCACTGTTTTCGGCTTAACGCCGGTTTCGGCTGGAATGAAGAGGTCGAGCAGGCGATCCGCCAGCTGGCGCAGTGGTGCCGGGCGTCGCTGCTGGAGGCGAAAGAGGAGTGAGCGCCGGTCGAACCGGCGCGCCTCTAAGACCGCGAATTACCGCTGATCCGCAAACGCCTTTTCAACCTCTTCCGCCAGAATCTGCACCGCGCGCTCAATCTTCCCGGCGTCCGGCACATAGTTCATGCGCATGCACTGGTGGGTGTGCGGCCACGCCTGCTCCAGACCGGGAAAGAAAAAGTGTCCCGGCACCATCAGAACGCCGCGCGCCTTAAGCCGCTGGTAGAGCGCCTCGGTGCTGATCGGCAGATCGCGGAACCACAGCCAGAGGAAAATTGCGCCTTCTGGCTTGTGGATCAGACAGCGCTCCTGCGACAGATAGCGGCGAAGAATGGCAATGGTTTCGGTCACCTTGGCCTGATAGAAAGGCTTAATCACCTCTTCCGACAGCCGCAGCAGATCGCCGCGCTGGATCATCTCGGCGGCGATAGCGGGGCCAATGCTGCCTGGCGCCAGGCTGATAATGCCGTTCATATTGCTGATGGCGCCGATGGTCTTTTCGTCGGCGACAATAATGCCGCAGCGCGCGCCGGGCAGGCCGAGCTTAGACAGGCTCATGCAGAGAATAATATTGGGATTCCACAGCGGGCGCGCGTCGCTGAAAATAATGCCGGGGAAAGGCACGCCGTAGGCGTTATCGATCAGCAGCGGCACATCGTGCTGCTGCGCCAGCGCGTCAAGCTGCATCAGTTCGTCGTCAGTCACCACGTTGCCGGTCGGGTTGGTGGGGCGCGATACGCAGATCAGGCCGATATCGTCATGCATCGGCAGATGTTCAAAATCGACGTGATACTTAAACTGGCCTTCCGGCAGCAGCTCAATATTGGGCTTGGCCGAAACGAACAGCCCTTCGTCCAGTCCGGCATCGGCATAGCCCAGGTATTCCGGCGCCAGCGGAAAGAGCACGCGCTTTTTACTGCCGTCGGCGCGGTGACCGGCGAACAGGTTAAACAGATAGAAAAAGGCGCTCTGGCTGCCGTTGGTCAGGGCGATATTGTTTGCGGTCACGGGCCAGCCCAGCTCGCTGCTGAGCAGCGTCGCCAGCGCGTTGAGCAGCGTGGCCTTGCCGCGCGGGCCGTCATAGTTGCAGAGCGCTTCGCTCAGCTTGCCCTCGTCATGCATCTGCTGCAGCAGCTGCTGAAAATAGTCATTCATCGCCGGGATCTGCGCCGGATTGCCGCCGCCGAGCATAATGGTGCCGGGCGTGCGCAGCCCTGCGCCCATATCTTCCATCAGACGTGAAATGCCGGTGTGCTGGGTAAATTTGTCGCCGAACTGAGAAAAAGACATATATAGACGTTAACAACATGTGACGAATGGGGAATCAACGATAACGCCCGCCAGCGGCGGGCGCAATGGGAAGGGCGGATTACTTGAGAATGTCTGGGTTAACGCAGTTCTTTTCCACCTTGCCGGTTAACGCGGCGATCAGGTTCTCCACCGCATCCTGCGCCATGCCGTAGCGCGTCTCATGCGTGGCGGATCCGATGTGCGGCAGCGCCACCACGTTAGGCAGCGAGAAGAGCGGCGATGCGGTCAGCGGCTCCTGCTCAAACACATCCAGGCCCGCCGCGTGGATGGTGCCCGCTTTCAGCGCGGCGATCAGCGCCTCTTCGTCCACCACCGGACCGCGTCCGGCGTTGATCAGGATGGCGCTCGGCTTCATCAGCTTTAGCTGCGCCGCGCTGATCATATGGTGCGTCTGCTCAGTCAGCGGCAGGCTGATGCAGACAAAGTCGCTCTCTTTCAGCAGCGTCTCCAGGTCGCAGCGCTGCGCACTAAAGCGCGACTGCGCCTCTTCATGTTCGCGGCGCGCGTTGTAGAGCACCTTCATGCCGAAGCCGAAGTGCGCGCGCTGCGCCAGCGCCATGCCGATGCGGCCCATGCCGAGAATGCCGAGGGTCTTGTGGTGCACGTCGATGCCGAATTTGTCCGGCCCGATACTTTTGTTCCACTGGCCCGCTTTCACCCACGCGTCCAGCTCGGTTACGCGGCGCGCGCTGCTCAGCACCAGCGCCATCATGGTGTCGGCCACCGTTTCGGTCAGCACCGTCGGCGTATGCATCAGCAGCACATGACGCTGGTTAAGCGCCTCGACGTCGAAGTTATCGTAACCGACCGATACGGTCGAACAGGCGCGCAGCTTTGGCATTTTCGCCAGCAGTTCGCCATCGACCTTGCCGCCGGAACCAATCAGCCCTTCGGCCTGCGCCAGCGCGTCAGCGTGCTGCTGCTGGCTCTCCGGCGACAGATCTTTGATTTCGGTTACGCTGAAATGGGCGTCGAGCCGGGCGCGCAGATCGTCCGGCAGGCTTTTATACAGAATCACGGATGGTTTCATCGTTCGCTCCCTGTAAAACGTGTGACGGGCGACACGCAGGTCGCCCGGAGAAGAGGGTCAGCGCTTACGCTTTCAGGCGTGTTTCGCGCCGTGCAGCGGCGGCGTTTTGTTTTCGGCGGGCTTGACGATGAGCGTCAGCCACACCGAGACCAGCAGCGCTGCGCCCATAAAGATATAGGAGGCCGCCGGACTACCCGTCGCTCCATTAAGATAGCCGACAATCCAGGAACCGACGAACGAACCCAGCGCGCCCATGCTGTTGATCAGCGCCATCGCGCCGCCTGAAACGTTGCGCGGCAGCATTTCCGGAATGATGGCGAAGAAGGGACCGTAAGGCGCATACATGGCGCCGCCCGCAATTACCAGCAGCGCGTAAGAGAGCCAGAAATTGTCAGAGCCGACCAGATAAGAGCCGAGGAACGCCAGCGCGCCGATCAGCAGCAGCGGCCAGACAAAGAGCTTGCGGTTCTGCATTTTGTCCGACGCCCAGGAGACGACGATCATGGCGATGGTCGCTGCCAGATAGGGCACCGCCGACAGCCAGCCCGCTTCTACCATGCCCATCTGCGTGCCGTTGCGCAGAATCGACGGCAGCCACAGCACGAAACCGTAGACGCCGATGCTCCAGGCGAAATATTGCATGCAGAGCAGAATAACGTTGCGGTTGCGGAACGCCTCGCTGTAGTTGCGCACCGCCTTGATATTCTCCTGCTCTTTTTTCAGCTGGGCGGCGAGCGCGGCTTTCTCTTCGCTGCTCATCCAGCGCGACTGCTCAGGCTTATCCTGCACCATAAACCACCAGGCAACGGCCCAGATCACCGCCGGAATCCCTTCGATGATAAACATTTCGCGCCAGCCGAACGCGTCGATCAGATAACCAGAGACCACCGACATCCAGAGCACCGTCACCGGGTTGCCGAGGATCAGAAAGGTGTTGGCGCGCGAGCGCTCCGATTTGGTGAACCAGTTGCTGATATAGATCAGCATCGCGGGCATCACTGCCGCTTCCACCACCCCGAGCGCGAAGCGGATCGCCGCCAGCATCGGGATGTTGCTGACCACGCCGGTTAGCGACGCGCAGACGCCCCACAGCACCAGGCACCAGAAAATCAGTTTTT
Source organism: Pantoea phyllosphaerae (assembly GCF_051025595.1). Classification (NCBI taxonomy): domain Bacteria; kingdom Pseudomonadati; phylum Pseudomonadota; class Gammaproteobacteria; order Enterobacterales; family Erwiniaceae; genus Pantoea; species Pantoea phyllosphaerae. The sequence goes on along the minus strand of NZ_JBPFDE010000013.1, from coordinate 58,393 downwards.
TTACGCTGCGGCGTTCGGCATAGACCGCGCCGGGGATCTGGAAAAAGAAGTAGCCGAGAAAGAAGAGCGCGCCCAGCAGCGAGGACATGCCCTTGGTGATGCCCAGGTCGTCGTTGATGCCGGCGGCAGAGGCGAAGCTAAAGTTTGCGCGATCCAGATAGGCCAGGCTGTAGGTGATAAACACGATGGGCATGATATACCACCAGCGTTTCGGCGCGATTGTCTGCGTTTTCATGCGGTTCTCCTCTGATATTGCGGTTCGGATGCAGGCTTAGAAATCGCCTAACTCGCTGCGTGTGGGCAGCCCTTCGCTGTCGCCGATCACCTGAATCGCCAGCGAACCGATTCTGTTGCCGCGCTTAATCGCCTGCGGCAGCGTTTTCCCTTCCAGCAGCGCGCTGATTACGCCAACGGCGAAACCGTCGCCCGCGCCAACGGTGTCCACCACGTTCTCGACGCGGATCGCCTCAACCTGACCCTGCTCACCCTGGGCGGTTTTATACCAGGCACCGTCGCAGCCGGTTTTAATCACCACCGCTTTCACCCCTTTATCGAGGTAGAAATCGGCGATCGCTTCCGGCTGGCGGTAGCCGGTCAGGATATAGCCCTCTTTTTCGCCCGGCAGCACCCAGTCGGCGTACTCCGCCAGGTGGTTGAGCTGCTGGCGCATCTCCTCTTCGCTGCGCCACAGCACCGGCCGCAAATTAGGATCGAAAGAGATGGTTTTGCCGCGTGCGCGCATCTCTTTCGCGCTGTGTTTCAGCAGCGCCAGCGAGCTGTCAGAGAGCGCCGCCGCGACGCCGCTGAGATGCAGATGGCGCGCGCCGCCGAAGTAGTCGCTGTTAAAATCCTCGACGGAAAGATGGCTGGCGGCGGAGCCTTTGCGGAAATATTCCACCAGCGGATCGGAGCCGTCGTCGACTTTGGATTTCAGCTGAAAACCGGTGGGGTAGCGCGCATCTTTCGTCACCTGACGGCGATCGACGCCTTCGCTCTCCAGCACCTGGCAGATAAAGCGGCCGAAGCTGTCGTCGCCGACGCGGCTGACCCAGCCGACCTTCAGACCGAGACGCGCCAGGCCGATAGCGACGTTAAGCTCCGCGCCCGCCGCCCGCTTGATAAAAGTTTCAGCGGCGGCGAGATCGCCGGTTTCACGCGCCACGAACATCGCCATCGCCTCGCCGATGGTGACGACGTCCAGCGCGCCGTTATGCAGAGTAGTCATCTTCTCTCCTTACAGCGTGCGCAGCAGCGACACGTAGCGGCGGGTTACCGCCAGCAGATCCTCGCCTTCCAGCGGGAATTCGATGCCGCGCGGCGCATGGGCTGGCAGCTGGCGCAGCAGGTCGCGCCAGTCCGCTTTCTCTTCGTCCAGCGCCACCGCGCGATAGCTGTCGCCGTGCGGCTCGGCCGCCTTGACGTGAATATAGCGCACGAAGCGCCCAAGCTGCGTCGCCGCCACCTGCGCGTTCTCCTGCGTCCAGAGCCAGTTGCCCATATCGAATGTCATCGTTACCGGCAGGTTCGCCTGCTCCGCCGCCTGGAAAAAACGCAGCGAAGGCGCGAGCTTGCCGTTATCGGTTTGATCGTTTTCTACCGCCAGCTCCACCGGATAGCGCTCGGCAAGCGCGCGTAAATCCGCGCCGTGCAGCTCGCCGTTGAATCCGCCTAGCGCCAGCTTGAGACGCTGCGCGTTCAGCTGCAGCGCTTCTTTAAGGTAGCTCTCCAGCTGGGGATTTAGCGCGCCGTCGTCACAAAACAGCGTGTCGGGCACCGAGTAGCTGGCGCGCAGCTGATGTTGCTCGATAGCCTGGGCCAGCGCAGGCAGGCTGGCGAGCGCCGCGCTGTCGAAGAGTTCGCGGCGGATTTCGACGCCGTCGGCACCGGCCTGCTGGATCAGCGGCAGCAGCGCCTGCTGACCGCCCAGCGAAGCGACCTGCTGTTGTCCGTAGGCGGCGGTCACCACAATAATTTCAGCGTTCATCGTTACCCCTGGAATGCGCATTAAGCAAAATTTACAGAGAAAACGTTAGTTGGAACCGGTTCCAAAGCAAAGAGGCAGAGGCTGAAACTATGATCGTGCTCACGAAGCGAGCACGAGGGAGAGAAAAGAAGGGGGATCAGGCGAGGGGCCGGCTGGAGCCGCGCACCACCAGCTCGCCAGAGAAAACCTGTTCGGCGGCGGGCCCGGCACTGCCATCAATGCGGGCGATCAGCCGCTCCAGCGCCGCATAGCCGATTTGCCACGTGGGCTGGCGGAGCGTGGTGATGCCGACGCCAGCCAGCGCGGCCCACTCCAGCTCGTCGAAGCCGAGCAGGCCGATATTTTCGCCCCAGCGCAGGCCGACGCGCTGCATCGCACGCGCAACCTGCAGCGTCATGGCGCCGTTCGCCACCATCACCGCCGCGCGCTTTCCGCGCTGGCGCCGCGCGTAGTCCAGCAGCAGCGCATCCAGCGCCGCAGGCTGATGCAGCGGCACCTCGGCGTTCTCATGGGCAATCTGCGGCCAGGCGGCAAGGCGCTGACGGAATGCCTGCAGGCGTTCGCGGCGCGTATTAACGCTGCCCAGCGGCTCGCTCAAAAACAGCAGCGCTTCATAGCCGTTATCAAGCAGATGCTGCGTAGCAATCTCCGCGGCTTCGGCGTTATTCAGGCCGACGACATCGCAGGCAAAATCGGGAATTTTTCGGTCGATCAGCACCATCGGCAGCAGCGACTGCTGCAGGCGGTTCAGCGCTTCTTCGCGCATGCCAACGGCATTCACCACCACGCCCTCTACCTGATAGCTGCTCAGCAGCTGCAGATAGTGCTGCTCCAGATCCAATTCATTGTTGGTATTGCACATCAGCAGCGTAAAGCCGCGCTCGCGGCAGGCGGCTTCGATGCCGCACATCACGTCGACGGAATAGGGGTTGGTGATGTCTGCGATAATCAGCCCGATGAGTCGCGTGCGGCCGCGCTTTAGCCCGCGCGCCATCTGGCTGGGGCGATAGTCGAGCTCGGCGATCGCCTGTTCAATGCGGGACTTTAAATCGGCGGAAAGAAGATGCTGCTCGCCGTTGAGATAGCGAGACACGCTGGTTTTACCGGTTCGCGCGCTGCGAGCGACATCGCTAATGGTGGCGCGAGGCGGTCTGTTCTTCATGTGGGTACCTGCAAAAAGAGAAACAGGCAGAGACTAGCACAGGCGCGGCCCGTCGCAAAAAGTGCGATCAGCGCAGCGCGCTATCCAGCCAGGGCTGACGCAACAGCTGAAGTCCTGCCAGCGGCGCGCCGTCAAGCATCTGCACCACCAGATCGGCAAGCTGGTCGCCGGTTTCGCGATCCGAGGCCTGACGGATGGCGACCACCGGCGCCTCGACGATCGCTTCGCGCGGCAGGCCCTCCCAGGCGTAGAGGCGAATCGCCTCGCTGCCGTGAAGCCGGTTAGCCTGCTGCACCGCCAGCGCTGCGCCCTCCGCCAGCGCGCTGCTGTCGGCAATAATCGCCTGGAGCGCGGTATCCCGCGCCAGCCAGGCGGCGGTTTGCTGATAGCCGACGCGGCGCGACGGCGGCACGGCGACGATATCGAACGGCGCAACGGCGCCCATCGCGTCGAGGAAACCCTGACGGCGGTCGCGAACAAAGGTGGTGTTTTCGTCGCTGCCCAGCCAGGCGATGCGCGTCACTCCCTGCTGGAGGCAGGCTTCGACCGCCAGCCGCGAGCCGTGGTGGTGATCGACGTCGAGCCAGGCGTAAGGCTGGGGCAGATCGCTGCGGCCGAGCGCGATAAAGCGAAAGTTTTTCTGCTGCAGGCTGAGCAGGCGTTCATCCTGCGGCTGGGTATGGGTGACGATGAGCGCATCCAGCACCCGGCTACGCAACAGACGCATCAGGGAGCGCGGCCCTTCATGGGGCTTGTCCACCAGCAGTACCAGGTCGATCTCTTTCTGCGCCAGGCGCTGATCGAGCGTCAGCAGCATTTCGCTGAAGCGGCAGTCGCTGATGGGTGAGGTGCTGACAGGGAAAACCAGGCCTACCGCATTGGCGCGGCCGGTTTTCAGACGACGCGCGGCGGCATTGGGACGATAGCCGCGTCGCTGCGCTTCTGCTTCAACGCGTTTACGGGTCTCCTCCGCCACATCCTCATAGCCGTTTAACGCCCGGCTAACCGTGGTAACGGAGAGCCCTAACTCGCGGGCAATGGCTTTTAGTGACATGCTGGACAACTCGCTGAACACGTTTTTTTTACGCTAACATAAAGTCTGTTTTGGCACTACAGGTTGCGTAGCATCCGCTCTTTTTCGTTGGAAAAAGCGCGTAAAAAGGCCAAAAAACGGTGCTGCGACGAAAACGCCCCTGTGCGGGGCGTTTTCACCTTAGCCGATCGGGCTAAGCGTAATTTCCACGCGGCGGTTTTGCGCCTTGCCTGCTTCGGTGCTGTTGGTGGCGACCGGATTATCTGGACCCAGACCCTGGGTGCGCAGACGATCCGCCGCGACGCCCTGGGTAATCAGCGCAGCAGCGACGCTCTCAGCGCGCTGCTGCGACAGACGCATATTTAGCGCGCGCGAGCCGGTGCTGTCGGTGTAACCCACGACGTTTACCGCGGTTTTCGGATACTCTTTCAGCACCATGGCCACGCCGGTCAGGGTATTGGCGCCCGCCGCTTTCAGGCTGCTGCTGCTGGAGTCGAAGGTGACGTTATTCGGCATATTCAGCACGATGTTGTCGCCCTGACGCGTCACGCTGACGCCGGTGCCGCGCATTTTTTCACGCAGTTTGGCTTCCTGCACATCCATGTAGTAGCCGATGCCGCCGCCCAGCGCCGCGCCGGACGCCGCGCCAATCAGCGCGCCCTTACCGCGATCTTTCTTCGATGAGGAGAGAACGCCGACGCCAGCGCCCATCAGCGCACCGAGGCCCGCGCCGATGCCAGATTTCCCGGCCTGGGATTCGTTGGTGTATGGATTAACGGTACAACCTGACAGTACCAGACTGCCGCTCAGTAACAGGCAAAGTGAAAACGATTTTTTATACATGCTCATTCCCTAAATCAAACAAAGACATTACGTCTTTAAAGCGGCGAGATTATGCCGCTTTAAAAGAGAGAAGGAGTGAGGGAAACTCTTATTTTGCCTGGTTTACACCTAAAAGGTTGTCAGGATGGCAAAAACAGTCTGTTTGATGATCGCTGATTAGCCCGCAGGCCTGCATAAAGGAGTGGCAAATTGTCGGGCCGACGAATTTAAAACCACGCTGCTTTAAGGCCTTCGACAGCGCGATAGCCTGCTCTGAAGTGGTCGGCGCCTCCTTGTAGTGGGCATAGCGATGCACAAGCGGCTGGTTATCGACAAAACTCCACACGAAGCGCGCGAAATCTTCACCTTTTGCTTCCATCGCCAGATAAGCGCGTGCGTTGCCGATAATGGCGGCGAGCTTGCCGCGATGGCGTATCAGGCCGCTCTCCTGCATCAGGCACGCCAGATCTTCCTCATCCATTAAGCCCACCGCCTGAGGATCGAAGGCGTGAAAAGCGCGGCGATAATGCTCTCGCTTTTTCAGGACGGTAATCCAGGAGAGCCCCGCCTGCTGACCTTCCAGGCAGAGCATCTCAAACAGCGCCTGCTTATCGTTTTGCGCAATGCCCCACTCCCGATCGTGGTAGGCGAGGTAAAGCGGGTCCTGAGTGACCCAGCCGCATCGTTGCATGTTCTTTATCCTGATAAAGAGAAAATTTTGTGACGTTGCTTGATCTTACGATTAGCCGGTTAATAGTTAAACAGCAGGCGTGATAAAACCGTTTCCTGAATAGCGCCGATCGTTCTCTTCAGCTTTGTCTGGAGTTTTTCATGTTGCAGAAAAGTCAGTGTGCCAGCCAGCGCCTTGCGGCGCTGGGGCTGAGTAGTGCGTTGCTTTTTTGTTCTGTGACGCCCCGGTTTGCCTGGAGCGGCGAGACCCTGTCATCGCCGGGCGAGCGCGTGCGCGATCGTCCCGATTACGACACTATCCTTGCGGAAAAGATTTCCCGAAATCATCTGATCGTCGGCAGCGACGCGGGGATGAACTTTCTGGACGCCGCGCTCAATTCGCCCCTCTCCGCCTTTACGCTGCGCGCCGAGCCGGTATCAACCGGCACACGCTACAGCGCCGGCTGGGAGATGCCGCTGGGCGCGTCACTGACGACCGGGCCGGTGGCGCAGTATGCGCCTGCGACGGCCCCGCTTAGCTGTCCGCAGTGTAACTTCAGCCGCGATGATGTCGCGACGTTAGGCTGGCGGGTCGATACCCGACTGGGCGCGATTGCGCCTTACGCGCAGCTTAGCTATAGCTATCAGCCCGGCGATAGCCTGATTGAGGAGTCGCGCGATCGCTCACCGGTCGATCCGACCGCGCGCGAAGCGAGCTGGGTCGACGTCAGCGTGGGCGCGCAGATGCCGCTAAATCACAACGTCGCGGCGTTCGCGGCCTTTTCGCAAAACGACGCGCAAAGCAGCGGCGAGCAGTTTATTTACAGCCTCGGCGTTAGCGCCAGTTTTTAACATGGGGCATAAAATGAGAAAGGGCGGGTAGGTAACCCCATATAATAAGCGCGCTAATCATAATATCGGTAATAATATGCGCGAACAAATTTCAATCCTCGGCCGTGAATGCGCGGCTTTTTTATTTGCAACACTGTTCCTTGTGCTGATGATGTCGGGCATCTATATCGACGTAAACTGGATGAACAACGCCCTGCATGAAACGTCGATTACGGAGACGCTGCAGGAAGTGATGCTCGCCTCCGTCGCGGCGATGTTTTTCTGGTCGGCATATCGGCGTCCCACGCAGCGCGGCGCGCTGATCCTGATCGGCGGTTTCTACAGCTGTATGCTAATCCGCGAGCTGGACTTTGTATTCGACGTCGTCGAACACGGCAGCTGGGTGTGGTTCGCGCTGGCGACCGCTGCGGCCTGTCTGGCGATGGCGCTGCGGTCGCCGCGCAGCACGCTGGACGGGCTGGTTGCCTTCGTGACGGATCGCTGCTGGCTGATGACCGCCAGCGGCATGCTGATTGTACTGGTGTTCTCCCGGCTTTTCGGCATGCATCAGCTGTGGCAACACCTGATGCTGGACGGCTACAACCGCGTCGTAAAAAATATCGCCGAAGAAGGCACCGAGCTGCTGGGCTACAGCATCTGCTGGCTCGCCTCAGCGCGCTATCTGTGGCAAACCCGCCCGGCGCGCGTCCGGGCAGAAGCCGCCGAACCGCTTCAGACGGCCCTTTCCGCAGAGTCCGCCTCCTGGTCCTCCTGACAGACGCCTTTTATGGCGATCCAGGACGCCAAAAAAGGTACAATAAAGACTTGTGCGCCGGTGCTCTGCCGGCGCAGCGTGCAGGTCAACGTCAGGTTTCATCATGTCAGTCAAAATTCTTACTTCTACGCTTATTGGTCTGGACGCCTTCCGTCAGGATCCGCGTCAGGCACTTCAGCAGGCGGAAAACGGCACGCTGGCGGTGCTGGATAACTACGCGCCGGCGTTTTACGCCGTGACGCCCGAGCGGCTGGCGCATCTGCTCGCGCTGGAGGCGGCGGCGGCGCATCCCAGTGACGTAACGCTGGACGACAGCTTATATGACGACCTGCCAGCCTCTCTGCCGACGCCAGCGGGTAAGTTCGCAATGTATGCTGGCTGGCAGCCCGACGCCGATTTTCAGCGCCAGGCCGCTATCTGGGGCGTGGCCCTGAGCGAGCCGGTAACGCCTGCCGAGCTGGCCGCGTTCGTCGCCTACTGGCAGGCGGAAGGCCGTCTGTTCCACCATGTGCAGTGGCAGCAAAAGCTGGCGCGCAGCGTGCAGATGAACCGCGCGGCCAGCGGCGGCCAGCCCAAACGCGATATCACGCAAATCAGCAATACTGATTACAACATTCCCGATGGGTTTCGAGGTGAGTGATGAAAACGCCGACCGATCTGTTCAGCCGTCTAAAAAAGATGATGCCCGCCAACGTCCAGCCAAAATTCACCAGCGGTGAAGAGCTGCTGGCCTGGAACCAGGAGCAGGGCCGCCTGCGTTCGGAGTCTATCGTGCGTGAGAACCGCGCGATGAAAATGCAGCGCGTGATGGGACGCTCCGGCATTCGCGAGCTGCATATGAACTGCTCGTTCGATAATTATCGCGTCGAGAATGAAGGGCAGCGCAGAGCCCTGATGATGGCGCGCCAGTATGCGGACGATTTTGAGGGCAGCATCGCCAGCTTCGTCTTTTCCGGGCGTCCCGGCACCGGCAAAAACCATCTGGCAGCGGCGATCGGCAACGATCTGATCCTGCGCGGCAAAAGCGTGCTGATCGTCACCGTCGCAGACCTGATGTCGAGCATGAAAGGCACCTTCAGCGGCGGCAGCGATATTACCGAAGAGCGACTGCTGCAGGATCTCAGCAGCGTCGATCTGCTGGTAATTGATGAGATTGGCATGCAGAGCGAGTCGCGTTATGAAAAGGTGATAATCAACCAGATCGTTGACCGCCGCTCTTCATCGAAACGCCCAACCGGCATGCTCTCTAACCTCGATCCCGCCGGTATGAATAGCCTGCTGGGCGAGCGCGTGATGGACCGCATGCGCCTCGGCAACAGCATGTGGGTGCGCTTCGACTGGGAAAGCTACCGTAGCCGGGTACGCGGCGACGAATATTAATTTTCTCTTACCAGAAACCGGGCGCGACCCGGTTTTTTTACCGCTGATTTTTCTCCGCCGCCCTCTGCTGTGACTTGTGTGAAACAGCGCCCAAAAGTGCCAGATAAGAGGCATCCTGGCGCTGTTACACTGAAAGATATGTTGTCCGTCAGGTGAACGCTGTAATGAATACAGGTAAAGGCCCTGCACTACTCAGACTTAACAACCAGAAGCGCGTGATGACGCAGCTTCGCCGGCTGCGCGTAACGTCGCGTCAGGATTTAGCCCACATCTTGTCGCTCAGCAAAAATACGGTGTCGCTGATCGTAGACGAACTGCTGGAAAGGTCGCTGCTTCAGGAGCTGGGGACGATTAGCGCAGGCGCTGCCGGACGTCCAAAAATTGAGATCGCCCTGCGCCCGGAACAGCTGAAAAGCGCGGGCGTGATGGTGGAGCGCAACGCCATTTACTGGCGCGTCTGCGACTACTTTTCGCAGGTGATGGTGGAGCAGACGCGCCGCATCGATACCGCTAACCCTAAAAAGCTGCTGGATGAGGTGGCGAGCCTGTGCGGCGACCTGGTGGAGAAGCATCCGCAGCTGCTGGGCATCGGGCTCGGCTTTCCCGGCATCGTCGATCCCGATCGCGGCTGGATGCACCTTTCGACCCATCTCGGCTGGCAGGATGTCGATCTGCTGACGCCGGTCAGACAAAAGGTCACCGTGCCGCTGCGCGTGATGAATAACGTCAAGGCTTCGGCGCTGCTGGCGGTGCATCAGCTCGGGCTGAGAGCGGCGGGCAGCCACTTCTACCTGCGGATTGCCGAAGGCATGGGCGGCGCGCTGGTGCAGCAGGGTGAAGTGGTGACTGGCAACAGCTGGACGGCGGGCGAAGCGGGACACCTTAGCGTGCAGCCGGACGGCCCGCGCTGTCGCTGCGGACGTCAGGGGTGCGCCGAAGCGCTGCTCAGCAAACCAGCGATAGAGCAGCAGCTGGCTCAGCGATGTCCCGGTTTAAACTGGCAGACGCGTGACGAGGCGCCGAAAGTCGTGGATGAGGTGATGCAGCAGGCGGGCGGTTTTCTCGCTAAGGCGATGAGCCAGATTATCCTGCTGCTCAATCCGGCCACGATTATTATCGACGCGCCCTGGAATGTGCACCCGACATTTTGCGACACGGTGCGCAAACGGATTGCGTCCAGTACGCCAGCCTTCATCTTCCAGAACACCACGCTGCATTTTTTACAGACGCGTCTCGATCCGGCGGTAGGGCTGTCGCTGGCGGTGATTGAGCAGTATGAGCAACGTCAGGGATAAAGAGAGACGCCTTTAACACGCCACCGCCATTTTACATCAGGCTTTCGCCGTGATGCTGTCGGTACTCTTTTGGCGTGCTGGCATAGCTTTTCTTAAACACCGAATAAAAATATTGCAGCGAAGGGTAGCCGCACATCTGTGAAATTTCATTGATGTTCAGCGAGGAGGAGGCCAGCAGCTCGCGCGCTTTTTCCAGTTTCTCGCGGTGGATCATGGCGTGAATGGTATCGCCGGTTTCATCGCGAAAGCGTTTCTCCAGATTAGAACGCGACAGGCCGATCGCATCCAGCACCTGCTCGACCTTGATGCCTTTGCAGGCGTTAAAGCGGATATAGTGCATAGCCTGAATCACCGCCGGATCGCGCAGCGAGCGGAAATCGGTCGAGCGCCGGGCGATCACTTTCATGGGTGGCACCAGAATGCGCTGCAGCGGCAGCGGCTGTTTGTCCAGCAGGCGATGCAGCAGTTTGGCGGCCTGATAGCCCATCTGCCGCGTGCCCTGCGCCACCGACGAGAGCGCGACGCGCGACAGGTAGCGCGTCAGCTCTTCATTGTCGATGCCGATCACGCTCAGCTTTTCCGGCACCGGAATTTTAAGATATTCGCAGGCCTGTAGCAGATGACGCGCACGGGCGTCGGTGACCGCAATAATGCCGGTCTGCTGCGGCAGCGTTTGCAGCCAGTCGGCCAGCCGGTTCTGCGCATGCTGCCAGTTTTCCGGCGCGGTATGCATGCCCTGATAGACCACGCCCTGATAGCGTTCGCGCTGCACCAGCTGACGAAAGGCGTGTTCGCGCTCCTGCGCCCAGCGCTTGCCGCTGGAGGCGGGCAGTCCGTAAAAGGCGAAGCGGTTGATGCCCTTCTCTTTGAGATGAAGAAAGGCGCTCTCCACCAGCGCCGCGTTGTCGGTGGCGATATAGTGCACCGGCGGATAATCCTGCTGGCGATGGTAAGAGCCGCCCACGCCGACAATCGGCACCTCGACGTTTGCCAGCAGCTGCTCGATCGAGCTGTCGTCATAGTCGGCAATCACGCCATCGCCCAGCCATTCGCGGATATTGTCGATGCGGCAGCGGAAATCCTCCTCGATAAAAATATCCCAGTCGGTCTGCGACGCCTGTAAATACTCGCCGACACCCTCTACCACCTGACGGTCGTAGACCTTATTGGCATTGAACAGCAACGTAATGCGATAGCGTTTTTCATGCATAGTGGCGCGCTCTCCTGAATCCCAGCGCAATGCATAGCACGGCCGGATGAACAGCAGAAATTGTTTGCGCCAGGTTGTGATCTCCGACGCGATCAGACCCGGCGGCGCGTGGCGGTATCCATCCACACCGCCAGCAGCAGAATTGCCCCTTTGACGATGTACTGCCAGAAGGTGGGCACGTCCATCATGCTCATGCCGTTATCCAGCGAGGCCATAATAAAAGCGCCCATGACCGCGCCCGCGACCGACCCCACGCCGCCCGCCAGGCTGGTGCCGCCGATGACGCAGGCGGCGATGGCGTCCAGCTCGGCGATATTGCCCGCCGACGGCGAGCCAGCGCCGAGGCGCGAGCTGAGGATCAGCCCAGCGATCGCCACCATCACGCCGTTGATGGCGAACACCGCCAGCTTAGTGCGCGCCACGTTAATGCCCGAGAGCCGCGCGGCGTCCAGATTGCCGCCGATGGCGTAAATGCGGCGGCCAAAGGCGGTGCGCGTCGCCATAAACATGCCGCCCAGCAGCAGCAGCGCCAGCAGCAGCACCGGCGTCGGCACGCCGCGGTAGTCATTCAATAGCCAGATTGCGCCCAGCACCAGCACCGCGGTAAGCGCCTGGCGCGCCACGGTGCCGCTGGCGGCGGACTGCGTCAGGCCGAGCTGCTGACGGCGCAGCCGCAGCCGCCACTGCCACAGCATAAACAGCGCCAGACCGGCGATGCCGAAACCGAAGCCGACGCCGTCTGGAAGATAGCTCTGCCCGATCTGCGACATAGCCGGTGTGGTCGGCGCAACCGTGGTGCCGTTGGTGATCCCTACCAGAATGCCGCGGAACGCCAGCATGCCAGCCAGCGTAACGATAAACGACGGCACTTTGCGGTAGGCGACCCACCAGCCGTTCCAGGTGCCCAGCAGCAGCCCCATCAGCAGCGTCACCGCGATGGTCAGCGGCAGCGGCCAGCCGAGCCAGACGTCGAAAATCGCCGCCGCGCCGCCCAGCAGGCCCATCATCGAGCCTACCGACAGATCGATCTCTGCCGAAATAATGACGAACACCATGCCGACCGCCAGAATGCCGGTAATCGCGGTCTGCCGCAGCAGGTTCGAGACGTTGCGCGGGCTGAGCCACGCCCCGTCGGTGGTCCAGGTGAAAAACAGGGCGATAACCAGAATGGCGCCCAGCATTACCAGCACCTGCAGGTTGGGCAGCGAGAATTTTCCCGGCGACGGCGCGCCCGGCAGCGTGCCCTGACGACTTTCGGTTTTAAGCATAATGTTCACTCCGCAGGGCCGCTTCCATCACTTGCTCCTGTGTCAGGTTGTTGTTTATCAGATCGGCTTTGATGCGCCCTTCGTGCATCACCAGAACGCGATCGCTCAGGCCCAGCACTTCAGGAAGTTCGGATGAGATGACGATCACGGCGATCCCCTGCTGCACCAGGCTGTTGATCAGCTGGTAGATCTCCTGGCGCGCGCCGACGTCGATACCGCGTGTTGGCTCATCGAGGATCAGGATCTGCGGGTTCAGCAGCAGACATTTGGCGATAATCGCCTTCTGCTGGTTGCCGCCGCTCAGTCGGCCGATCGGCAGCTCCGGCGACGAGGTTTTGACCCGCAGCCGCGCGATAGCGTCATTAATAACGTGCTGCTCGCGCGTCTCGTCCAGCGGCGCGAAGCGGCGGCTGAACTGATCCAGCGCCGCGAGGGTAATGTTTTTGCCGACGCCCATCAGCGGCACAATGCCATCTTTTTTGCGATCCTCCGGCACCATGGCGATGCCCTGGGCCATCGCCTGCTGACAGTCGCGAATCTGCACTTTCTTATCATTAATCCAGATATCGCCCTGCCAGCGCCCCGGCCAGACGCCGAACAGGCACTGGACCGTCTCGGTGCGGCCAGCGCCGACCAGCCCGGCGATGCCGAGGATCTCGCCGCGCTTCAGAGTGAAGGAGACGTCACTGACGCGGCATATGTGCCGGTTAACCGGATGCCAGGCGGTAAGGTGTTCAACGCGCAGCACGGTGTCGCCGATGGCGTGCCGCTGATGCGGATAGAGCGCGGTCAGCTCGCGTCCCACCATCATGGTAATGATGTCATCCTCGCTAAGTCCGGCGGCTGGCCGGGTGGCGATGGGGTTGCCGTCGCGGATAACGCAGATGGTATCGGAGATCGCTTTCACCTCGTTCAGCTTGTGGGAGATGTAGATGCAGGCGATGCCATGATCGCGCAGGTTGTTGATAATGCTCAGCAGCACCTCGGTTTCACGCTCGGTCAGCGACGAGGTCGGCTCATCGAGGATCAGCAGCCGCACCTGCTTATTCAGCGCGCGGGCGATTTCGACCAGCTGCTGCTGCCCCAGGCCCAGATCGCCGACCCGGGCGTTGGGCGAGACGTCGAGCCTGACCCGCGCCAGCAGCTGCTGACAGCGCAGCGTCATGGTTTCGTCGTCGACGATGCCGAAGCGGCCCAGCTCCGCGCCAAGAAAGATGTTCTCCATGACCGTCAGCTGCCGCACCAGCGCCAGCTCCTGATGGATAATCACAATGCCCCGGCGTTCGGTATCACGGATGCTCTGCGCCTGAATCTTGTCTCCGGCAAACTGAATCTCGCCCTCGAATTCACCGTGCGGGTAGAGCCCGCACAGAATTTTCATCAGCGTGGATTTGCCCGAACCGTTTTCGCCGCACAGCGACATCACTTCGCCGCTGTCCAGCCGCAGGCTGACGTTATCCAGCGCCTTCACCGCGCCGAAACGCTTGGTGATGTTGTTCATTTCCAGCAGCATCGATCTCTCCTCTTCGCGGCCGCGCGCGCTCAGAGCTCGCTCTTTTTATGGAAACCGTCTTTCACCACGGTGCTGTCGATGTTCTCTTTATTGACCGGGATCGGCGTCAGCAGGCGCGACGGCACCTCTTTCAGGCCGTTATTCAGCTTGCCGTTGCTGGCGGGCGTTTTGCCGTTGCCGAGTTCGATGGCGATGTTGGCGGCTTCGGTGGCGAGCTGGGTAATCGGCTTATACACCGTCATGGTTTGCGTGCCGTTGATGATGCGCTTGATGGCGGCGAGATCGGCATCCTGACCGGAAATGGCGACTTTGCCCGCCAGCCCCTGCGCGCTGAGCGCCTGGATCGCGCCGCCTGCCGTGGCGTCGTTGGAGGCGACGACAGCGTCGATGTGATTGCTGTTGGCGGTCAGGGCGTTTTCCATGATTTTCAGCGCGTTTTCCGGCAGCCAGGCGTCAACCCACTGATCGCCGACGACTTTAATGCTGCCGTTGTCGATGTAGGGTTTTAACACCTTCATCTGACCGGCACGAAACAGATGCGCGTTATTATCCACCGGCGATCCGCCCATCAGAAAATAGTTTCCTTTTGGCACCTGCTTAACAATACTTTCCGCCTGTAGTTCGCCGACTTTTTCATTATCGAACGAAATATAAAAATCGATATCCGCGTTATTTATCATACGATCATAGGCCAGCACTTTAATGCCTTCGCGTTTCGCTTCAGCGACGACGTTGCTTAATACCTGGCCGTTATAGGGAATGATCACCAGCACATCGACGCCGCGGTTGATCATATTTTCTATTTGCGACATTTGCGTCTCTTCATTGCCGTTGGCCGACTGCACAAACACTTTCGCGCCCTGCGATTCCGCCTGCTTAACGAAGATGTCGCGATCTTTTTGCCAGCGCTCCAGGCGCAGGTCGTCAATCGCCATGCCGATCTTCACTTCTTTCGCTGCGCCGGCGTGGCTGAAAAGCGCCAGCGCGGCGCAGGCGGCTAACAGCGTAAGTTTCATTTTCATGGTGTCATCCTGTCTGTAGGTTGAGGCGGTTGTCGTTATCGCATGAGTCCAGGCGGTTGAATTGTTGACCTGGCTTTCCGGCAACATCAATTACTGATTTTTATCCGGCGATTACGTTTTTTGGTTTATTTCTGTTTTTATGAGCGGGATCGAGATTTAACGCTTTTAAGAGCGGTGGAGGACAAATTAGCCCGGCTGAATTATTAATTTGAGAACGGGCGCACAAATATTAATTATCTCAAGCGTGGTGTGAAATATCGTAATTGAGCCAGCGGAAAAGGCGCAAGCAATATAAAGGCTCACGGCCGACTGTCCAGATTTTCACGCTGAGGAGCGAAACATGCACGCCTATTTCGACCAGATCGAACGCGTTCGTTTTGAAGGGGTAAAGAGCACTAATCCACTGGCTTTTCGTCATTACAATCCTGACGAGGTGATCCTCGGCAAAACCATGGCCGAACACCTGCGTTTCGCGGCCTGCTACTGGCATACCTTCTGCTGGAACGGGGCGGATATGTTTGGCGTCGGCGCATTCGACCGTCCCTGGCAAAAGAGCGGCGACGCGCTGCAGCTGGCGAAGCTGAAGGCGGACGTGGCGTTTGAGTTTTTTCACAAGCTGAACGTGCCTTACTACTGCTTTCACGACGTTGACGTTGCGCCAGAAGGGGATTCGCTGCGCAGCTATCAGGAAAATTTCGCGGTAATGACCGATAAGCTGCTGGAAAAACAGCAGGAGAGCGGCGTGAAGCTGCTGTGGGGGACCGCCAACTGCTTTACCCATCCGCGCTACGGCGCTGGCGCGGCGACCAGCCCCGATCCCGAAATCTTCGCCTGGGCGGCAAGCCAGGTCTGCAGTGCCATGCAGGCGACACAGACGCTGGGCGGCGAAAATTACGTGCTGTGGGGCGGTCGTGAAGGTTATGAAACCCTGCTTAATACCGATCTGCGTCAGGAGCGCGAGCAGATTGGCCGCTTTATGCAGATGGTGGTAGAGCATAAGCATAAAATCGGCTTCCAGGGCACGCTGCTGATCGAGCCGAAGCCGCAGGAGCCGACCAAACATCAGTATGATTATGACGTGGCGACGGTGTACGGCTTCCTGAAGCAGTTCGGGCTGGAGAAAGAGATCAAGGTCAACGTCGAGGCGAACCACGCTACGCTGGCGGGCCATTCGTTTCATCATGAGATCGCCACCGCTATCGCGCTCGGTATTTTCGGCTCGGTGGACGCTAACCGCGGCGACGTTCAGTGCGGCTGGGATACCGACCAGTTCCCGACCAGCGTCGAAGAGAACGCGCTGGTGCTCTACGAGATTATTAAAGCGGGCGGCTTCACTACCGGCGGCCTCAATTTCGACGCCAAAGTGCGTCGCCAGAGCACCGACAAATATGACCTCTTTTACGGCCATATCGGCGCGATGGATACCCTGGCGCTGGCGCTTAAAGTGGCGGCGCGCATGGTGGAAGCGGGCGAGCTGGACCAGCGCGTGGCGCAGCGCTACAGCGGCTGGAATGGTGAGTTCGGCCAGCAAATCCTGAAAGGAGAGTTTTCTCTCGCCTCGCTGGCGGCGCATGCTCAGCAGCAGCAGTTCAATCCACAGCATCACAGCGGTCGCCAGGAGCAGCTGGAGAATCTGGTGAACCACTATCTTTATGATTTCTGAGATAAGCGGGAGCAAGGCATGTATATCGGGATCGATTTAGGCACGTCCGGGGTTAAGGTGGTGCTGCTGAATGCGCAGGGCGAGGTAGCGGCGGTCAGCAGCGCGCCGCTGCGGGTATCGCGTCCCCACGCGCTCTGGAGCGAGCAGGATCCCGAAAGCTGGTGGCTGGCGACCGACCAGGCAATGCAGACGCTGGCGCAGCAGCATGCGCTCAGCGAGGTGAAGGCCATCGGCCTGAGCGGTCAGATGCACGGCGCGACGCTGCTGGACAGCGCGCATCGCGTACTGCGCCCGGCCATTTTATGGAACGACGGGCGCAGCGGTGAACAGTGCCGCGAGCTGGAGCAGCGCGTGCCCGCATCGCGCCAGATCACCGGCAATCTGATGATGCCCGGCTTTACCGCGCCCAAACTGCTGTGGGTGCAACAGCATGAGCCCGACATTTTTCAGCAGGTGGCGAAGGTGCTGCTGCCGAAAGATTACCTGCGCTGGCGGCTGAGCGGCGACTTCGCCAGCGACATGTCTGATGCGGCGGGCACGATGTGGCTGGACGTGGCGCGCCGCGACTGGAGCGACCAGATGCTCGACGCCTGCGGCCTGACGCGCGACCAGATGCCGCGACTGTTCGAAGGCAATGGTGTTACCGGTTCGCTGAGCGGCGAGATAGCTGAGCGCTGGAACATGCCGCCGGTGCCGCTGGTGGCGGGCGGCGGCGACAACGCCGCGGGCGCGGTGGGCGTCGGCATGACCGAGCCGGGGCAGGGTATGCTGTCGCTCGGCACCTCCGGCGTCTATTTTGTGGTCAGCGACGGCTACCTCAGCAACCCGCAGCGCGCGGTGCACAGCTTCTGCCATGCGCTGCCGCAGCGCTGGCATCTGATGTCGGTTATTCTCAGCGCCGCCGCCTGCCTTGACTGGGCGGCGGCGCTGACCGGCTGCGCCGACGTGCCGCAGCTGCTGGCGGAAGCGGAACGCGCCGATGAAAACGCGCCGCCGCTGTGGTTTCTGCCCTACCTCTCCGGCGAGCGCACGCCGCACAACAACCCGCAGGCGACAGGCGTCTTTTTCGGCCTGACGCACCAGCACGGTCGGCCAGAGCTGGCGCGCGCGGTGCTGGAAGGCGTCGGCTACGCGCTGGCGCAGGGCATGGACGCGGTGCACGAGTGCGGCGTTGCGCCCTCCAGCATTATGCTGATCGGCGGCGGCGCGCGCAGCGCGCTGTGGCGGCAGATGCTGGCGGATATCAGCGGCCAGACGCTTGACTACTGTCAGGGCGGCGAGGTCGGTCCGGCGCTGGGCGCGGCGCGGCTGGCGCAGCTGGCGATCGAACCGCAGACGACGCTGCCCCCCTTAACGCGGGTACAGCGCCATCAGCCCGATGCGGCGCGCCATCAGCGCTATCAGCCGCTGCGTGACACCTTTGCCCGCCTCTACGCGCAGCTGGCGCCGCTGATGCAGTAGCCTGTCCCGCCCTGTCGCTATCTTGTCCCGATTTGGCCTTCTTCCTGCGCGTCATGCCCGTCATGATGGGCAGGAATTCATTTCTCAGGAGGCCGAAAATGGCACAGGCAGCACTGTTGGTCATAGACGTTCAGCACTCTTTTTTACACCGCGACTTCTGGCAGGAAACCGATGTTCCGGCGTTTCAGCGCCATATCAGCGCGCTGATCGAAGGCTGTCAGGCGAAAGGTATACCGGTGGTGGACGTGTTCCACGTCGCGCCGCAGGGCCCCTTTTCGCTGGCGTCCGGCTGGGTGAAGCGGATGGACTTTTTGCAGCACGAGGCGACCTTCAGCGTGCAGAAGCGGGTGCATAACGCCCTGACCGAATCGGGCCTGCTCGCCTGGCTACAGGAACGTTCAGTCGATACCCTGATTATTAGCGGTATCCGCACCGAACAGTGCTGCGAAACCACCGCGCGCGTGGCGTCCGATCTCGGTTTTAAGGTACTGTTTGTCTCTGAGGCGACGCTGACCTTCCCGATGACGCATAACGGCGTCACCCTCAGCAGCGCCGAACTGGTTCACCGTACCGAAACCGTACTGGTTAACCGCTTTGCCGAAGTGGTGAGCGTGGAAGCGTGCCTGGCGCGCGTTTAATCACAAGGAGTGGCGCAATGCCGCAAACCGTCCTGTTTCTTACCCTGCCTGGCGTGATGGCGCTCGATCTGACCGGACCGGCGGAGACGCTGCGGCTGGCGGGAGATCGCTTCGCGCTGCGCTATATCGGCCCGCAGGAATCGGTTGTCAGCTCCACGCAGATGACCATCGCCGGTATTGAGCCGCTGCCGGAAACCCTGCCGCCCGACTGCCTGCTGGTGGTGCCGGGCGTCTGTGACTCCGCCATCTGGTTCGCCACGCCGCAGGCGGAAGCGGCGCGCCGCTGGCTGCAGCGCCAGCAGCCGCAGCTGCGCGCGCGGCAGCTCTCCCTGATCTGCGTCTGTTCCGGCGCGCTGCTGGCGGCGCAGGCGGGGTTGCTCGACGGCGTGCAGTGCACCACCCATCACGAGGTGCTCGCAAGGCTGAAAGCCGCCGCGCCTGCCGCGCTGGTGAAGGAGAACCGCGTTTTCGTCGACGACGACAATATCTGGACCAGCGCAGGCATCACCGCCGGAATCGACCTCTCGCTGCACCTGATTAACCGGCTGTGTGGCGCGCAGACCGCGCTGGAGGTAGCGCGGGACATGGTGGTATGGTTCCGCCGCTCCGGCGACGATCCGCAGCTATCGCCCTGGCTACGCTACCGCAATCATCTGCATCCGGCGATCCACCGCGCGCAGGACGCGATGATCGCCCATCCCGAGCACGGCTGGTCGCTGGAGGATCTCGCCGCGCGCGTCCACGTCAGCGGCCGCCACCTGGCGCGGCTTTTTCGTCAGCATCTGGGCATCAGCGTGCGCGACTATCACGAGCAGCTGCGGCTGGGCATCGCGCGCCAGCGCCAGCAGCAGGGCGAAGGCGCGGAAAAAGCGGCGCTGGCGGCAGGATTCTCTTCGGCGCGCCAGCTGCGGCGCGCCCGCGAGCGCTGGCGCGATCAGCTTACCCAGTGACGCCTGTCGAGGCGCTGCAGGCCCATCGCCAGCAGCAGGCTGCCCGCCAGCGTGATGCCGAATACCCAGGGCATGTCGAGCAGCGGTCGCGACATATCGTCATAGTGGCGGGTACGCAGGAAGTGAATAAAAAGCGCGTGAAAGCCGTAGATCGGCAGCGAGTAGCGTGACAGCATGCCGAGCACCGGCAGCGTGCGCGCGTTCAGGGCGTTCTTGAACAGCACCAGCAGGCTGATGGCGGCGATAAACACCAGCGGACCGCAGTAGAGATACCAGCGGTCGTTGAAGGCGCCGTTTGCAATCAGCGCCTGTTTCGTGCCTAAGGTAATGCCGATCACGCAGGCGGCGAATAGCCCCGCGGCCAGCGGCGTCACGCCGCGCTTTGCCGTCTCCATGGTGCCGATGGCGCGCCCCAGCAGGGCATAGAGCAGATAATAGATACTGTCGCCGCTGACGTAGAGATTCACCGGCAGCCAGTGAAACGGCCCCACCGCCTGATCCACCGTATTCGGGTTCGCCAGCACCGCCAGCACAATGACCAGCAGTGCTACATAGCGCGCCCGCACCGCTTTCACCTGAATCAGCGGCGACAGCAGGTAGATGCCGATCAGCGCAAAGAAAAACCACAGATGATAGAACACCGGCTTCTGCAGCATCTTCAGCAGCGAGCGCCCTTCGCTGATGGGCGTCAGCCAGGTGATGTAGGCCAGCGCCACCGCGCTATAGAACAGCAGACAGAGCACCAGCCGCAACAGATGGCGCGGCTGCGCGCTGCGTTCGCCAAAGAACAGGTAGCCGGAGATCATAAAAAAGAGCGGCACGCAGACGCGCGACGCAGAATTGAGCAGATTGGCGATATCCCACCAGTGTCCGGTCACCGCCATCGGGCCGGTAATATACCAGGTGGTGGTATGGATTACGATCACCATTAAACAGGCGACCGCGCGTAAATTGTCGATCCAGCAAATCTTGTGCGACATCGGGCCCTCTTGCACATCACGATAGTGCGAAGAAGGGTAGACAGTTGCGATGCACGCGACAACTTTTCACGGCAGGATTCGGAGCCGTCTGGCCCGCCCGCGCGCGGCAGGATTTCCGGCTGCACATCGCGCGGTCAAAGGGTATACTGGCGCACTCTTTTTTCATCTACCCGAATCGCGTGCGAAATCATCATGCAAAAGTTTGATACCAAAACCTTTCAGGGCCTGATCCTGACATTGCAGGATTACTGGGCGCGTCAGGGCTGCACCATCGTTCAGCCGCTGGACATGGAAGTGGGCGCTGGCACTTCACACCCTATGACCTGCCTGCGCGCACTCGGACCTGAGCCGATTGCCGTAGCCTACGTGCAACCGTCGCGCCGTCCGACCGACGGGCGCTACGGCGAAAACCCGAACCGCCTACAGCACTACTACCAGTTCCAGGTGATCATCAAGCCGTCGCCGGACAACATTCAGGAGCTGTATCTCGGATCGCTGAAAGCCTTGGGCATCGATCCCACCGTGCATGATATCCGCTTCGTGGAAGATAACTGGGAAAACCCGACGCTCGGCGCGTGGGGCCTCGGCTGGGAAGTATGGCTCAACGGCATGGAAGTGACGCAGTTCACCTACTTCCAGCAGGTGGGCGGCCTGGAGTGCAGGCCGGTGACCGGCGAGATTACCTACGGCCTTGAGCGCCTGGCGATGTATATCCAGAGCGTCGACAGCGTTTACGATCTGGTCTGGAGCGACGGCCCGCTGGGCAAAACCACCTATGGCGACGTTTTCCATCAGAATGAAGTTGAGCAGTCTACCTACAACTTCGAATACGCCGACGTCGACTTTCTCTTTACCTGCTTCGAGCAGTATGAGAAAGAGGCGCAGCAGCTGCTGGCGCTGGAAAAACCGCTGCCGCTGCCGGCCTACGAGCGCATCTTGAAAGCTGCGCACAGCTTTAACCTGCTGGACGCGCGCAAGGCGATCTCCGTGACCGAGCGCCAGCGCTATATTCTGCGCATCCGCACCCTGACCAAAGCCGTGGCTGAAGCCTACTACGCCTCCCGCGAGGCGCTGGGCTTCCCGATGTGCAATAACAACAAGTAAGAGGCAGCCATGACTGAAAAAACGTTTCTGGTGGAAATCGGCACCGAAGAGCTGCCGCCGAAAGCATTGCGCAGCCTGGCCGAAGCCTTTGCTGCACAGGTCACCGCCGAGCTGGACAGCGCTGGCCTGGCTCACGGCGACGTACGCTGGTTCGCCGCCCCGCGCCGTCTGGCGCTGAAAATCGCAGGCTTAAGCGCCGCGCAGCCCGATCGCGAAGTCGAAAAACGCGGCCCGGCAGTCTCCGCCGCCTTTGATGCCGACGGCAAGCCGACCAAAGCGGCGGAAGGCTGGGCGCGCGGTAACGGCATCACCGTCGATCAGGCCGAGCGCCTGAGCACCGACAAAGGCGAATGGCTGGTTTACCGTGCACAGGTGAAGGGCGAATCCGCCCAGTCACTGCTGCCCAACATGATCGCCACCGCGCTCGGCAAACTGCCGATCCCGAAACTGATGCGCTGGGGCGCGAGCGACGTGCAGTTTGTCCGCCCGGTGCACACCGTGACGCTGCTGCTGGGCGACGAGCTGATCCCGGCGACCCTCCTTGGCGTTGCGTCAGGGCGCACCATTCGCGGTCACCGTTTTATGGGCGAACCTGAATTTACCCTCGACCATGCCGACCAGTATCCAGAGATTCTGGAAACGCGTGGCAAAGTTATCGCCGACTACGCGGTGCGCAAGGCGCAGATCAAAGCCGATGCCGAAGCGGCGGCGCGCCAGCTGGGCGGCAACGCCGACCTGAGCGACAGCCTGCTGGAAGAGGTCACCTCACTGGTGGAGTGGCCGGTGGTGCTGACGGCGACCTTCGAAGAGAAATTCCTCAAGGTGCCGGCGGAAGCGCTGGTCTACACCATGAAGGGCGACCAGAAATATTTCCCGGTCTACGATGACGCGGGCAAGCTGCTGCCGAACTTCATTTTCGTCACCAATATCGAATCGAGCGATCCGCAGCAGATTATCGCCGGTAACGAGAAGGTGGTGCGTCCCCGTCTGGCGGATGCTGAATTCTTCTTTAATACTGACCGCAAAAAGCGTCTGGAAGATCATCTGCCGCGCCTTGAAACGGTGCTGTTCCAGAAAGAGCTCGGCACACTGCGCGACAAAACCGACCGCATTCAGGCGCTGGCGGGCTGGATCGCCGCGCAGATCGGCGCGGACGTGAATCACGCGACGCGCGCTGGCCTGCTCTCTAAGTGCGACCTGATGACCAATATGGTGTTTGAGTTTACCGACACCCAGGGCGTGATGGGCATGCACTACGCGCGTCACGACGGCGAAGCCGAGGATGTGGCAGTGGCGCTCAACGAGCAGTATCAGCCGCGCTACGCCGGCGACGATCTGCCTTCCAACCCGGTGGCCTGCGCGCTGGCGATCGCCGACAAGATGGATACCCTGGCGGGCATCTTTGGCATCGGCCAGCATCCGAAGGGCGACAAAGACCCCTTTGCGCTGCGCCGTGCCGCGCTGGGCGTGCTGCGCATTATCGTTGAGAAGAACCTGCCGCTCGATCTGCAGACCCTGACGGAAGAAGCGGTGCGCCTGTACGGCAGCAAGCTGAGCAACGGCAACGTGGTCGATGAGGTCATCGACTTTATGCTGGGCCGTTTCCGCAGCTGGTATCAGGAAGAGGGCCACAGCATCGATACGCTGCAGGCGGTGCTGGCGCGCCGTCCGACCCGCCCGGCTGATTTCGACGCGCGTATGAAGGCGGTATCGCACTTCCGCACGCTCGACGAAGCGGCAGCGCTGGCGGCGGCGAACAAGCGCGTCTCCAATATCCTGGCAAAATCGACCGAAACGCTGAATGAGAGCGTGCAGGCGTCGCTGCTGAAAGAGAACGAAGAGATCCAGCTGGCAACCTTCGTCACTGCGCTCGGCGATAAACTGCAGCCATACTTTGCAGAAGGCCGCTACCAGGATGCGCTGATCGAACTGGCGCAGCTGCGCGAGGCGGTCGATAACTTCTTCGACAAGGTGATGGTTAACGCCGACGACCCTGAGGTGCGCGTCAACCGTCTGACGCTGCTGGCGAAGCTGCGCGAGCTGTTCCTGCAGGTGGCGGATATTTCGCTGCTGCAGTAAGCCTGTCATTAGCGTTAAACCAGTTGTAAACGTAAAAGGTCGACATTTCTGTCGGCCTTTTTGTTTCAGAGAAGCGCTGCAGGATGTTTGATCTCACCCGTAAGGAAGACTATAGTAGCCGTTACGGGTTACAAGGATGTTGAGGAATATATGGGCGTCTATTTAACGCCTGAGTTCGACGCGGAGCGCAGGCGACTGGGCATTACGGATAAAATTCTTTGTAAAACTGCCCGAAAGGTTTTTAGCGGGCTGAAGGGCAGTCAACTGGGAAAGTTTACCTATAAAAGACGCATTGCTCTGCCGAAGGTAAGCGAAAGAGATGGCGCGCGCTCAATCGTTTTCTTCAATGACGGCGAGCACCTGTACTTTTTTTACCTTTACGCGAAAAGTTCGCTCACTAAAAAAAAGGGTAGAGAAATTGAAGATGCTGAAATAGACATTTTTTGTAGCATCGCGTCGGATTTTATAGAAATGGCTGAGAGCAGAATAAAAGCGCTTCTTGAAGAGAAAGAGCTATTAGAGGTCAACTGCGATGAGTGATGATTTGAAAAATATCTATGCTATGGCGAAGCGCTATAACCAGCATGGCGTTGTCAAAGATGAAACCCTTAAAAAGATTGAAGCTCGCATCAAAGCTAAGGATATTCCCGAGGTTCGTCCAATGACGGGCGAAGAAATTAGGGCGGTTCGCTTGCGCTGGAAGCTTTCTCAGTCAGTTCTGGCGCGTACGACCGGCATGTCCGTTGAAAGCGTTTCAAAATGGGAGCGTGGAGAGAGTAAACCGAATCAGGCTGTATTGCGCATTATTAATATGATTTCTGATAAAGGTCCGGAGATATTTATGTGTTGAGGACGCTGTCAGCTAAAAGAGCTAACAGCGTTTTTCGCTGCGCATGCCACCTTCATTTCCTTAAAAGCGCAAAATAATCAGGTTGCGCCTCAGTTCGCTTGCCGTCAGGCTACTGCGCTCAGATAGCGCTTTATACTTTAAGCGCTAAGCATGGTCGTTTGCGATATGCGCTACGCAGCCGGTGGCGCAGTGCGCGCAAAGCTCTCGCGCTGAAACAGCTTCTCCGCCAGCTTCACCAGCGCCGGGCGGTCCACGCACCAGTTCGGCACGACGTGACGAAAGTTAAGGTAGCCGATCATGCAGCCAGTGGCGATATCCGCCAGATTCAGCTGGCCGCTGTTCAGCCATTTCCCTTCAGCCGCCTTCGCTTCCAGCATATCCAGGCTGCGCAGAATCTTCTCGCGATGCCGCGTCAGCACCTCTTCAGACTGCTGCTCTGGCGCGCGCATCTTCTCACGCACAACGACCAGCGCGGCGTCGCTGACGCCATCCGCCAGCTTCTCCAGCTGACGAATAGTGAGCGATGCAAGCGCGTCGTCCGGCAGCAGGGCGGGCGTGTCGCCACGCAGTTCCAGATACTGCGCAATAATTGAGGAGTCGAACCAGGCCTGCTGGTTGTCGTCAACCAGCGCGGGTACCTTGCCCAGCGGATTGTGGAGTGAGACGTGGCTGTCTGGACTGTAAGGCGCATCGTTAACAAATTCAAACACGATGCCCTTTTCCAGCAGCATGACAGATATTTTCCGTACAAAAGGACTGGTATAGCTGCCGATCAGTTTCATCGCACTCCTCCGCCTTCAAAGGGGTTGTTTAGCTCTCATCCGGGAAAAGAAAAGGGTTCAGGCTACTGCGGGAGAATCCTTCCTGCTCCATGCGCGCATCCAGTACCAGCGAGGCGAGATCGTCCGCCACCGGCTCCAGCGCCGGATCCTTTTCCTGATAGAGCATCTTCAGATAGGTACCACAGTCGCCGCAGCTCTCCGCTTTTACCGCCGCGTGTTCGCTGTCCAGCGACCAGTAGTGGAGATCGCGCGTCTGCTCGCAGTTGCTGCACTTGCTGCGCGCCACATACCATTCGCTTTCGCACAGGTTACAGTGCAGATAGCGCAGGCCCTGCTGCGTACCGATATGCACCACGCTCGCCACCGGCATGCTGGCACACACGGGGCAGAACTGGCGCTGCTCGCCATATTCGGCGCGCGCTTTGCCGGGGATCAGCGCCGCCATTTGCGCCCAGTAAACCGACAGCGCTGCCCAGATAAAAGGCGCTTTGTCGCTGCTGACCAGCGCGAACTCGCCTGACAGTAGTGCGCTGGCCAGGGTTTCCAGCTCGCCTGCGGCCGTTTTTTCCAGGTTTTCCAGCACCGCCAGCGCCTGGCCGGTCATCTCCGGTTTCAGCTCGGCGATCAGGGAGTGCAGTAGCTGCTGCCAGTGCGCATCGCGCGGCAGGCTGTGAATATCGAGCGGCGGTTTACCCTCAGCGGCGCTCTGCACCAGGCGATCGTAAAGATCGCGGTGCAGCGGATGGTCGTACAGGACGATCTCCTGCGCCTGCGCGATTTTGGCGGCGAAACGTAAATAGTCGCCCAGCGGGTTTTTAGCCGCCAGCTCGCGCAGCCGCGCGGCACGGCGGCTATAGAGATTCTTCAGCCGTGGAAAAAGTAACGGCGGAATAGTATCCGCCGTGTTTTTTTCGCTCTTCTCCAGCTGGTCTTGCGGGATGATGCGAATACTCATCAGGGGCGTTTTTCCTGTTGTGTTGAGCGGTTAAGCTGCTCGCGATACCAGCGAGGATGGTGCTTTTCCGCCCATGCGGGGCTGACCCAGCCTTCGACCATCGCCGTAATAGTGCCTTTGACCCACAGCGCCGCATAAATATGCACCATAATCACCACCATCAGGCCCACGGCGGAGAGAGAATGCACCAGCAGCGCCGCGCGGATCAGCGGAATGCTGAAGGCGCCGGCGAACCAGGGACGCCAGATCACCACGCCGCTGAGCAGAAGCAGCACTAAGCTGATGATAGCAGCCCAGAACACACACTTCTGGCCAAAATTATAGCGGCCAGTATCGCCGACCTCTTCATTGAGGGCAATTTTATGGATATTGCGCGCCCACAGCAGGTCCTCTTTATTCACCAGATTGTGATGCCAGTAGCGGAAAAACATCAGCAGAAAAGCGGCGAACATGGTGACGCCGATAAAGGGATGCAGGA
The DNA here is from genome assembly GCF_051025595.1 of Pantoea phyllosphaerae. NCBI lineage: Bacteria > Pseudomonadati > Pseudomonadota > Gammaproteobacteria > Enterobacterales > Erwiniaceae > Pantoea > Pantoea phyllosphaerae. The sequence goes on along the minus strand of NZ_JBPFDE010000013.1, from coordinate 31,489 downwards.
TGCGTGCCAGCTGCGGGGTGCCCAATACATTCATCAGCCAGTTAAACGAAGGGAACAGAAAGCCCAGCCCGCTCAGCGCCAGTAGCACGAAACAGAGGGCGACAATCCAGTGATTGATACGCTCCGCCGCGCGGTAGCGTATGATGCGCTCGTCTTTTTTCATTCTTCCTCCTCCTTCTTATGCTGCTCCTCGTCGACCCGATTCGGGCCTACGCCGACATAGTGGAACACCGATGCGGCGAAGGTGGCGGCGAAGCCTATTGCCGCCAGCGGTTTCCAGACGCCTTTCCAGAACGTCATGGTCGGGCTGATGCCTGGGTTTTCCGGCAGCCCGTGGTAGAGCTGCGGCTTACTGGCGTGATGCAGCACATACATCACATGGGTGCCGCCAACGCCTGCTGGATCGTACAGGCCAGCGTTTTCAAAGCCGCGCGATTTCAGCTCGGCAACGCGCTCCGCCGCCAGCTGCTGCATCTCCTCTTTGCTGCCGAAGTGAATCGCGCCGGTCGGACAGGTTTTGACGCAGGCGGGCTCCTGCCCGACGTTGACCCGATCGACGCAAAGCGTGCACTTATAGGCGCGGTTGTCCTCCTGGCTGATGCGCGGCACATTGAAGGGGCATCCCGCAATGCAGTAGCCGCAGCCGATGCAGTGATCAGACTGAAAGTCGACGATACCGTTGGCGTACTGCACGATAGCGCCCGCCGACGGGCAGGCTTTTAAGCAGCCGGGATCGGCGCAGTGCATGCAGCCATCTTTGCGGATTAGCCATTGCAGACGGCCATTCTCCTCAACCTCCGAGAAGCGCATTACCGTCCAGGCTTTGGCATCGAGATCGGTAGGGTTGTCGTAAACGCCGATATTGTGTCCTACCTCGGCGCGGATATCGTTCCACTCCGAGCAGGCGACCTGGCAGCCTTTACAGCCAATGCAGGTGGTGACGTCGATCAGCTTGGCGACCTGCTGCCGGTGATCGCGCGCCTGCGGCGCGGGCGTGAGCGAGCTGGTCGCGGAGCGACGAATAATGTCCTGTGTGGGGTAAGCCATGTTCGTTCTCCGTTACGCCTTTTCTATTTTCACTAAAAATCCTTTGTACTCCGGCGTTTGCGAATTAGCATCGCCTACTGACGGCGTCAGCGTATTGGCGAGGAAGCCTTTGCGCGTTGCGCCTTCAAAGCCCCAGTGGCAGGGAATGCCGACGGTATCGACCGCTTTGCCGTCGATGTGCAGGCGCTGCAGACGCCGCGTCACCACCGCTTTGGCTTTGATATAGCCGCGGCGGGAAGAGACTTTGACGCTGTCGCCCGCCTTAATGCCTTTCTCTGCCGCCAGCTCCGCACCGATCTCGACAAACTGCTCCGGCTGCGCGATGGCGTTCAGCAGGGCGTGTTTCGTCCAGTGGCGGAACAACTCGGTAATGGAGTAGGTGGTGGCGACGCAGGGATATTCGGATGCCTCGCCCAGCTGTGCGGCGTCGCGCGCAAAAAGGCGCGCCACCGGGCTATGGCTCTGCTGCGGGTGCAGCGGATTAGCCGCCAGCGGGCTCTCCATCGGCTCGTAGTGCTCGGGGAAGGGGCCGTCGGCCATTTTGTCGAGCGCGAAGAGATGGCCCATGCCGTCTGGCTGCATGATAAAGGGGCCCGCCTGCTGCTGCGGCGCCAGCGTCAGCGGATAGTCCGGCACGTCGATACCCTGCCAGCGCTGGCCGTCCCACTCGATCAGACGACGGTTCGGGTCCCAGGCTTTGCCCTGTTCATCGGCGGAGGCGCGGTTATAGAGGATGCGGCGGTTGGCTGGCCACGCCCAGGCCCAGCCGGAAACGGCGCCCAGCCCGGAGGGATCGGCGTTGTCGCGGCGCGCCATCTGGTTGCCCTGCGGCGTCCAGCTGCCCGTATAGATCCAGCAGCCGCTGGCGGTGCTGCCGTCGTTGCGCAGTTCGGCGAAGGAGTTCAGCTGCTGGCCTTTTTTCAGCAGCAGCTTGCCGCTGGCGTCGTAAACGTCCTGCAGCGCGCGGCCGTTGCTCTCCTGCGCCACCTCTTCCGGCGAGGGATCGGCGGGATTGCTGTAGTCCCAGCGCATCGCCATCAGCGGCGCCGGCGCGACGCCCCCTTCCTCGCGGTAGAGTTCGCGCAGACGCAAAAAGAGATTACCGAGGATTTTTCCGTCATGCAGCGCCTCGCCCGGCGGCTCGGCCGCCGCCCAGTGCCACTGCAGCCAGCGCGACGAGTTGGCGACCGAGCCATCCTCTTCGGCAAAACAGGAAGAGGGCAGACGGAACACTTCCGTCGCGATCTGCGCGGGATCGACGTCGTTAAATTCACCGTGAGACTGCCAGAAGCTGGCGGTTTCGGTGCTGAGTGGATCGATCACCACCATATACTTCAGGCGCGAAAGGGCGCGACAGGCTTTGTTCTTGTCGGGGAAGGCGGCAAGCAGGTTAAAGCCCTGAATAAGCGCACCGTTTATTTCGCCCTGCTCCATCATCTCCGCCTGCGCCATGCAGTCGTAGCTTTTATCCCACTTGGGCAGCCAGTCGTAGCCCCACTGGTTGTCCGCCGTGGCAGCGTCGCCGTAAAAGCTCTTCATCAGGCTGATAAAGAACTTATCGGTGTTTTGCCAGTAGTTGACCTGGCCCGGCAGTGACGCCACAGGCGTCGCTTTTTGCAGGTAGTCCGCCAGCGTCGCCATCTTTTCCGACGGCAGCGGCAGATAGCCCGGCAAACTTTGCGACAGCAGGCCGAGATCGGTATAACCCTGCACGTTGGAGTGGCCGCGCAGCGCGTTGATGCCGCCGCCCGGCATGCCGATATTGCCCAGCAGAAGCTGGATCATCGCCGCGGTGCGGATAATCTGCGAGCCGTTGGTGTGGTGCGTCCAGCCCAGCGCGTAGAGGATGGTAGCGGTGCGGTTGGGCGCGCTGGTGGACGCCAGCTGACGGCAGATAGCGAGAAAGGTCTCATGGGGCGTGCCGCACAGGCGTGTCACCATCTCCGGGGTGTAGCGGCTGGCGTGCGCCTTGAGCAGATTCAGCACGCAGCGCGGATGGCTAAAGCTATCGTCGCGGCGCGCGTGGCCGTTTTCATCCTGCTCATAGTGCCAGCTGGCGCGGTCGTACTGGCGCGTCTCTGCGTCGTAGCCGCTGAACAGCCCCTCTTCGAAGCGATAGCCCTCGCTGACGATCAGCGCGGCGTTGGTAAAGGCGCGCACGTACGGCTGCTGAATCTGATTGTGCTGCAGCAGGTAGTTGATGACGCCCATCAGAAATACCACGTCGCTGCCCGCGCGCACCGGCGCATAGAGATCCGCCACCGACGCCGATCGGTTGAAGCGCGGATCCACGACGATGACCTGCGCGTTATTGCGCGTCTTCGCCTCGATCACCCACTTAAAGCCGACCGGATGCGCTTCCGCCGGGTTGCCGCCCATGATCAGCACCACGTTGGCGTTTTTGATATCGTTCCAGTTATTGGTCATGGCGCCGCGGCCGAAGCTGGGCGCCAGCGCGGCGACAGTCGGTCCGTGGCACAGCCGTGCCTGATTCTCCAGCGCCACGATGCCGAGCGCACGGGCGAATTTATGGTCGAGCAGACCGGTTTCATTGCTGGCGGCCGAGGAGCAGAACATGGCGGTGGTAGGCCACCGGTTGACCGTGACGCCGGCGGCGTTAGTTTGCTGGAAGTGGGCGTCGCGATCCTGCTTCATCAGCCGGGCGATGCGCTCAAAAGCCTCCTGCCAGCTGATGCGCTGCCACTTGTCGCTGCCCGGCGCGCGATATTCTGGATATTTCAGTCGCTGGTCGCTGTGAATATAGTCAAGCACGCCCGCGCCTTTCGGGCAGAGCGAGCCGCGGCTGACCGGATGATCGGGATCGCCTTCGATATGATAGATCGCAGCGCTGGCATTTTTTGCGCCGTCGCCGAGGCTGTAGATCAGCATGCCGCAGCCGACAGAGCAGTAAGTGCAGTTGTTGCGCGTCTCTCTGGCGCGTACGAGCTTATATTCCCTGACGCTGGCTAGCGCGGATTCCGGGGTGAAGCCCAGCAACGCCGCGCTGGTTCCCGCCATTCCGCCAGCGCAGATTTTGAAAAAACGCCGTCTGGTAATTTGCATTTATCTTTCTTCTTTATTGGCTCCATTGCGAAGCTATGCAAAATAACAAGCCTGTCTGCATTTTATTTGATTAAGGTCAATAAGTTAGCCTTTAGTAATCCTTTTTTTAAATTCTGTTTAAATTTGTTTGGAGAGCGAGGTACGCGGCGGATCTTATTCAGGAGGGCGGTAAAAATTATATTCTTTTATTAAAACCGATGTTAAAGCGCAATGGGAAATCATTCTCATTTATCTCGCCAGGGCGCGCCGCCGTGCCGCTGGCTATCTTTTGGCCGCATAATTTGTATAGCGGTTTTTTTGCGCTGCCGGTGACACCAGGGCAAACTTAAGCGCGCGGCTGACCCCCATCGTGGCCGCGAAAATTTAATTTCTTGTTAATAACAGGTCGTACACCTTGAACGTTACCCCGCAAACCCTCGGCGAAAATTTAACAACTCAGACCGGTGCCAGCGAAACGCTGGTGTGGCAGCGCGCCGATCTGACCGTGGCGCAGCCCGACTGGCTGGCGGATGAAGTGCCGGTCGCGCTGGTCTATAACGGCATTTCTCACGTGGTAATGATGACAACGCCGAAAGATCTGGAGGCGTTCGCCATCGGCTTTTCCCTGTCGGAAGGCATTATCGACGCGCCGGGCGACATTTTTGGTCTGGATGTGGTGCCGGGCTGTAACGGCATTGAGGTGCAGATCGAACTCTCCAGCCGACGTTTTATGGCGCTGAAAGAGCAGCGCCGTGCGCTGGCGGGGCGTACCGGCTGCGGCGTGTGCGGCGTCGAGCAGCTGGATCAGATTGGCAAGCCGGTGCAGCCGCTACCTTTTACGCAGACCTTCGAGCTGGCACAGTTGGATCGTGGCCTGAGCCAGCTAAAGACTTTTCAGCCTGTCGGCCAGAAAACTGGCTGCACCCATGCGGCGGCCTGGCTGCGTCCGGACGGCGATCTGGCCGGCGGCTGCGAGGATGTAGGTCGCCACGTCGCGCTGGATAAGCTGCTCGGCTACCGCAGCCGCGCGGCGTGGGGCGATGGTGCAGTGCTGGTTTCCAGCCGCGCCAGCTATGAGATGGTGCAGAAATCCGCCATGTGCGGCGTCGAAATCCTGTTCGCCGTTTCGGCAGCGACGCGTCTGGCCGTCGAGGTGGCGGCGCGCTGCAACCTGACGCTGGTCGGCTTTAGCAAACCGGGGCGCGCCACGGTTTACACGCATCCGCAGCGCCTGCGCTAAGAGACGCTCAGCGGCGGCAGGCTGTAAAAACAACAGCTTGTTTATAGCAAATTTGTAAATTCCTTATGTTTAATGGGGCATTGATTACCCTTTTCCGGATCATGAATTTAACTATAATGGTTCGACTGCTTACGTGGCGCGCCATCTGGCGCTGCCGCTCAAATATGAAATGGAGAGGAAGAACATGAGTTATTCACTGCCATCCCTGCCTTACGCATACGACGCACTGGAACCGCACTTCGACAAGCAGACGATGGAAATCCATCACACCAAACACCACCAGACCTACGTTAATAACGCTAACGCCGCGCTGGAAGGAACCGAATTCGCTGACCTGCCGGTTGACGAGCTGATCACTAAGCTGGATCAGGTTCCGGCAGACAAAAAAACCGTACTGCGCAATAACGCTGGCGGCCACGCTAACCACAGCCTGTTCTGGAAAGGCCTGAAAACCGGCACCACGCTGCAGGGCGACCTGAAAGCGGCTATCGAAAAAGATTTCGGCAGCGTTGAGAAATTCCAGGAAGAGTTTGAGAAAGCCGCTGCTACCCGCTTTGGCTCAGGCTGGGCGTGGCTGGTGAAAAAAGGCGACAAGCTGGCCGTGGTCTCTACCGCTAACCAGGACAACCCGCTGATGGGCGAAGCGATCTCCGGCGCGTCAGGCTACCCGATTCTGGGCCTGGATGTCTGGGAACACGCCTACTACCTGAAGTATCAGAACAAACGTCCTGACTATATCAAGGCGTTCTGGAACGTGGTGAACTGGGACGAAGCCGCAGCGCGTTTCGCCTCTGCTAAATAAGTTTGTGCGTTAATAAGTAAAAAACCGGCGACGTCATTCGCCGGTTTTTTTATGGCTTAAACAGGGTTATTTAAACCGCAGCTAAACATCCGCATAGTTGGCTTTTAATCTTTCCGAGGCATTAACCTTTCGTTGAATTTCATCCGGGTAGGCTAAATAACATTCCACCAGAGAATGTTACATCATGTCCATTATAACTACGCCTGCGCCGACCGCCGAGTCGTCGGCTTCGCTGTTTTTTCAGTTAATCAGCGGAAAATATATTCCGAATAAACTGTGGTTGAGTAAACAATTCCGCCTCAAGTTCGCGCTGCGGACGGTGGCATTCCCCGTGACGACGCTGCGTTATTTAAACCAGCTATCGCATCTGCCTGATTTGTATCAGGTGATGAGCGTGCAGGGGCTGTTACCCGCGAAGCCGCATCGCCCCTATTTGCGCGCGGGGTTCAGCGTAGCGGCGCGCGCGCAGGCGATCCTGGACCACTATCAGCTGGTTGCCGCGTTGCAAAACAGCAAATTACGTCAGCTGCTGCAAAGCCCCGGCGATAATTTACTGGCGACGCTGAGCGGGAAAAATAGCGAGACGTTCGAGCTCTTCTCCTGCCCAGGGCGTTTCGATCGTGAAGGGGAGATAACGCTGGTGTTGCGCTATCAGAATGAAGCTATCGCCTCGCTCTCGTTTTCGCTGATCAAGGAAGCGGGGCTGCGCACTCTGCTGATCGGCGGCCTGCAGGGGCCGCGCAAACATATCTCCAACGAGGTGATCCGCGAGGCGACGAAAGCGGCGCACGGGCTGTTTCCTAAGCGTCTGGTTATGGAGGTGGTCTGTATGCTGGCGCAACGCTGCGCGGCAGAGAAGATTATCGCCGTTGGCGATACCACGCATGTGTTCCGCAGCCTGCGCTATCGCCACAGCAAAAGCGATTATTTCTTCGCCAGCTATAGCGAGTTCTGGACATCGCTGGGCGGCGAGGCGCGCAAAGATGACCTTTATCAGCTGCCGCTTAGCCTGCCGCGCAAAGCGCTGGAGGAGATCGCCAGCAAGAAGCGCGCAGAGTATCGGCGACGTTATGAACTGCTGGATGCGCTGGCGCAGCAGGTGTCAGCTGCCGTCGGCCAGCGCGAAGAGGATCATGCGGCCGCCTGATCCCGCACTCAGAACGGCTTCTTCGCGAAGCCGGTCATGACCTTCAGGCCCATTTCGCGGCCCAGTGCGGTCATGGGATGCACGACCACCAGGCCGCGCACGCTTTTCTTCAGCATACCCATATCGGCCTGCTCTTTTTTGGTGATCTCGCGGCTGAACGGCAGATCCATCAGCTTTTGCGCCTCTTTGCTCAGCTTGTCGTCCCGCTTGTCGCGCAGACGTTCAATCTCGGTCACCAGCTTCTCTTTTTCTTTCAGCAGCGCGCCCAGCTTCTCGGCGTCGCCCGCTTCCAGCAGTTGCGGCTCTTTGCGATTCAGGGCGTCCAGTTGGTCGCTCAGACGTTTAATCTCGGCTTTTTCTTGCTCTTTCATGGCGAAAACTCGTTGTGGAAAACAGGCAGAGGATACACGAAAAGCGGCGCAAATTCGCGCGCGACGAGAAAGCAGGGCGCCTGATTATCAGGCGCCTGGGCGTTTGAACGCCTGTTTCAGGCTGATACGCGAGATGAGCTCGGTTAACGAGAGCACCATGGTCGAGCGCACCATTTGCAGATAGCGCTGTTGCTGCATGGCGCGCAGCTCGACGTCATCAGGATGAAAATCCGGTTTCGGCGGCCAGGCGGCTACGCAGTGCAGCTCGCCGAACGGGCCAAGGATCTCATCGTCGGTAAAACGGTAGTCACTTCCATCGTGGTTCAGCTCTTCGCGCAGCGCCAGCAGCAGCTCGCAATCTTCATACTCGTGGCGGCTGATCACCCCCAGCCCATAAATAAGCTTAAGGCGCACCGGCAGCTCGCCGAGCGGGCCGCCGCCCAGCAGCAGCGGCTCAACCGCATACTTCACCGCATAGTCGTCCTTGCGAAACACCTGCAGCACCAGCAGATTGACTGCTTCGGCCAACAGCTCGACGGCGGCGATCAGAAAGCTTCTCACCGAGCGTCCGGCGTTCAGGCGTTCAAGCACCTGGTTTTCAAAAGCTTGCTTCTCTTCCATTATCGCCTGCAAAATTCTGATACCGCCAACGGGCACCGCGTCGCCGTGCCCGTACCGCTTGTGCGTGATGGACACGCGCCTGTCAGGCCATCGCGTTGTAGGCGCTGACCACCGCCGCGACCACATCGCTGTTGGCATCCAGGCCGGATACCTGTGCCAGCGTCGCCTGCGGGCCTTTCTCGTTAATCAGCGCTTCCAGCTCCTGCGCCTGCGGATCCTGCGCGCTGCGGTAGTGCATCGCGGCGGCAATGCCCTGTACCAGATGCGTGTTCGGCAACTGATACTCCAGCGTGCCCAGCGTGGGTTTGATGAGGCGATCGCCCGCGCTCAGCTTACGCAGCGGCTGACGGCCAACGCGCTCTACGTCATCTTTCAGGTAAGGGTTCTCGAAACGGCCGAGGATTTTTTCAATGTAAGCAGCATGTTTGTCGGCGTCAAAACCGTAGCGTTTGATTAATACCGCGCCGCTCTCTTCCATTGCCCCTTTGACCACCGCGCGGATTTTCTCATCCAGGATGGCGTCGCGAATGGTCTGGTGTCCCGCGAGCTGACCGAGATAGGCGGTAATAGCATGCCCGGTATTCAGGGTAAACAGCTTGCGCTCAACGAACGCCATCAGATTATCGGTCAGCTCCATGCCCGCAATGGTCGGCAGCTCGCCTTTGAACTGGGTTTTATCGACAATCCACTCGCTAAAGGTTTCAACGGTGACCTCCAGCGGATCGTTGCTGCCCGCTTCGGACGGCGGCACGATGCGGTCCACGGCAGAGTCGACGAAGCCGACGTGCTGCTCAACCCAGGCGTGATGCTGCTCCGGCAGCGCGTTCAGCACGTGCTGCTTCAGTTGGCTGGTGCCGCGCACCATATTTTCACAGGCGATAATATTCAGCGGCTGGGTATTGTTATCGTCATGGCGTTTTGCCAGACCCTTTGCCACGCTGCCTGCGATGCGCTCCAGGATTTGCGGGCCGACGGCGGTAGTCACCATATCGACCTTCGCCACCAGCGCAATAATATCGTCGCTGGTGCTGTTAACGGCGCTGACGCCCTTCACCATTTCCACTTTCGCCTGCTCGCCAACCACCTGTACTGGATATTCATGACGTGCGTTCAGTGCATCCAGCACCACCTGGTTAACATCGGCGAACACCATTTCAATGCCTGCATCCGCCAGCAGCTTGCCAATAAAGCCGCGACCGATATTACCTGCTCCAAAATGTAACGCTTTCATAATATTGACCCATATCAAATGACGATGGGGCGGGCACGCCCGCCCCGGAAATCGGGACGGGCTTACCCGCCCCAGGGAAATTCACGCAGGACGTTTAAGCAGTCGCCGGGCTGCCCGACAGCAGATCCAGCACTTCCTGCACGCTGGTGGTGTGCGCCAGCTTCTCAATCACGCTCTCGTCGTCCAGCGCGTTGGTCAGGCTGGTGATCACCTGGATATGCTCATTGTTGCGGGCCGCGATGCCGATAACCAGGCGGGCAACGTCATCCGCATCGTCGCCAAACAGCACGCCCTGCGGATACTGACAGAACACCACGCCGGTTTTCAATACGCGATCTTTCGCTTCCACCGTACCGTGCGGCACGGCGATCGACTCGCCGAGATAGGTCGGGGTGAGTTTTTCGCGCGCCAGCATCGCTTCAACATATTCCGGCTGAACGTAGCCGCCTTTCACCAGCTGCTCGCCGGCAAAGCGGATCGCCTGCTCTTTGTTGCTGGCGCTCAGGCCGAGGAAGACGTTGTCCGCGCCCAGCTTAAACAGGTGCGGGTTGCTGGTATCGTAGCTGTCCGCCAGCGCGGTCTGTACGACTTCACGGTGCGCTTCGCTGCGATTCGCCGCGACCAGGCGATCGGTGAGGTTGGTATAAAGCGCGCTATCGAGGAAGTTGTTCAGGGAGATATGCTGCGCCTGAGGAGCCTGACGCATCGCGCGCTCGGTGAGGTCGCGATGGGTAATCACCAGATCGACGTCGCCCGGCAGCGAGTTAATCGCGCTGTTGGTAACGGACACGTTCGTGAGGCCCGCATCCTGCACTTTCTTGCGCAGCACGCCCGCGCCCATCGCGCTGGAGCCCATACCGGCGTCGCAGGCGACGATGATTTTACGCACGTGGCTGACGTCAACGCTGCTGGCGTCGGCGACGACCGGCGCGCCCGCGACGGCCTGGCCTTTCGACTGCGCTTTCATGTCATGCATGCGTTTGGTCGCCGCTTCAATATCCTCTTCCTCTTTGACTTTGCTGGTTTTCAGCAGGATAGAGGAGATCACGAAGGAGACCGCAAAGGCTGCAACAATCGCCGCAATATTGGCGAAGTAGGCGCCTTTTGGCGTCATCGCCAGTACCGCCAGAATTGAGCCCGGAGAGGCGGGAGAAACCAGACCGCCATTAAGCAGCGTCAGGGTAAAGACGCCGGTCATGCCGCCCAGAATCACCGCCAGCAGCAGACGCGGCGCCATCAGCACGTACGGGAAGTAGATTTCGTGAATACCGCCCAGGAAGTGGATGATCGCTGCGCCGCCCGCAGACTGTTTAGCGCTGCCGCGGCCAAAGATCATATAGGCCACCAGCACGCCCATGCCCGGGCCCGGGTTCGCCTCGATCAGGAAGAAGATCGACTTGCCCGCTTCGCTTGCCTGCTGAATGCCCAGCGGCGAGAAGATGCCGTGGTTAATAGCGTTGTTGAGGAACAGGATTTTCGCCGGTTCAACGAAAATCGAGGTCAGCGGCAGCAGGTTGTTCTGCACCATCAGGTTAACGCCTGCGGCGAGGATATGCGACAGACCTTCCACCAGCGGACCGATAGCCAGAAACGCCAGCAGCGCCAGCAACATGCCGATAATGCCGGCGGAGAAGTTGTTGACCAGCATTTCGAAGCCGCTTTTGATTTTGCCGTCAACGGCGCGGTCGAAAGATTTGATCGCCCAGCCGCCCAGCGGACCGGCAATCATCGAGCCAAGGAACATCGGCATATCGGCGCCGACGATGACGCCCATGGTGGTGATCGCGCCGACCACGCCGCCGCGATCGCCGCCAACCAGACGTCCACCGGTGAAACCGATCAGCAGCGGCAGCAGGTAGGTGATCATCGGGCCGACCAGCTTCGCCAGCGTCTCGTTAGGAATCCATCCGGTCGGGATGAACAGCGCGGTGATGATACCCCAGGCGATAAACGCACCGATGTTAGGCATCACCATATTACTCAGAAAGCGACCAAAGCTTTGAACCTTGACCTTGACTGATGAGGACATAAAACCACCCCTTATCGAGACGCGCTGCAATAAGAGAGCGCGTTTGTTTTTGTTAAGCCAGCACGGCGGCGAGCCGTTGCTATTACTGTATGCAGGCGGACTCTAGCACGCGAATATGACGCTGCGTAGCGGGTGGCTTAAGTGTGATCCATGTCACCTGATAAAGGTGGGGGTAGGGGCTGTTTTAGTGATTCAGATCACATAATAGCGGTGTAAAAAAGTCACAAAGACTATTTTTTCACCACAAAACAGGGGTTAATGTGACTGATATCACATTTAGATCGGTTCTGTTTGTTTCATATATGTGACTGCGATCACAAAGTATTTTTGGTCGAAAATGCGCCAGATCACACTCCTGTCGGTGCGTTTCTCCGGCTGGCGATAGTCTGAAAGGAAGCAACAGCGGAAAGGCCGAGACAAGCGCGGCGGCTTGTCTCGGAAGAGAGATTACTGCAAGCCGTTCTGAACGGCGGTCTGCGCCTGCGTTAACGCCTGCGCGTTGGCGGAGATCGTGCTCATCAGCGCATTATATTGCGTGACCTGATCGGGGGTCGGGAACTGAACGGCACCATTGTTGAAGCTGACGCGCTGCCCCTGCTGCTGCAGGAAGTCGCCCGCCTGCGCCGCGCCCTGGCTTAGCGCCTGTAGCTTCGGCAGCAGCGGCACCAGCTGATTTGCTGGCTGCGTGACCACTTTGTCGTAAGCGGCGTCATAGACCTTTTTCAGATCCTCCTCCTGCTTAAGCGAGGCTTTGCTGCTGTCCGCCTGCATTTTGGCGCTCTCAAGCTGCTGCGTGACAATCACCAGCGCGCCGTTCGCCTGGCGCAGCGCGTCGCGGCGTGTCAGGTAGTCCTGCGGCACGCGGATGGCCGACAGCTCATCGACCACTGGACGCATGCCCTGATCGATCGCCTTATTCACCTGCTGGGAGAAGCCGTAAAGAATGGCGTAGTCGCCCGCGAATTTACCAAAATTCTGCTTCTGGCTTTCGCTCAGGCTCGGCAGATGTTCGCCGCTGCGCATGACGGTGTTTTGCAGAAAGTCGATAAAGGCCTTGCGCTGGTCGCCCTCTTTGTCGCCGCACGCGGTGAGGTTAAGCACCAGCAACGCGGCGCCGAGCAACATGCCGGTACGCATCCAGATGCGAGAAATTCCTGATGCCATAAGGGCAACTCCTGTAAATGAGAATGTGGATAACCGAGGAATGGTCCTAAAGAATAGAGCAAAGTAGCGCTCAGGCACAACGCCAGCAAGCGCGGTAGCCGGGCAGTTGCCTGCCCGGAAGGGTCGGAAGGATTAACCGGTATTACGCATGCCTGCCGCGACGCCCGCGATGGTCACCATCAGCGCCTGCTCGACGCGCGGATCGACCTCTTCGCCGCGCGCTTCCTGCGCGCGCGAACGCTGCAGCAGCTCCGCCTGCAGCACGTTGAGCGGATCGGTGTAGACGTTACGCAGCGCGATCGACTCGGCGATCCAGGGCTGATCCGCCATCAGATGTGCGTCGTTGGCGATGGTCAGCACCGCTTTAATGTCGGCGTCAAGCTGGTCGCGCAGCTGTTTGCCCAGCGGCCACAGCGTGGTGTCTACCAGACGCTGATCGTAATATTCCGCCAGCCACAGGTCAGCTTTGGCGAATACCATCTCCAGCATGCCTAATCGCGTCGAGAAGAATGGCCAGTCGCGGCACATCGCTTCGAGCTGATCCTGATGGCCCTCGTCCATCGCTTTTTGCAGCGCCGCGCCTGCGCCGAGCCAGGCGGGCAGCATCAGGCGGTTCTGCGTCCAGGCGAAAATCCAGGGAATGGCGCGCAGCGACTCGACGCCACCGGTCGGGCGTCGTTTCGCCGGACGCGAGCCGAGCGGCAGCTTGCCCAGCTCCTGTTCCGGCGTGGCGGAGCGGAAGTAGGGTACGAAGTCGGGATTTTCACGCACGTAGCCGCGATACATGGCGCAGGAGTGCTGTGAGAGCTGGTCCATAATGCTGTGCCACTCTTTTTTCGGTTCCGGCGGCGGCAGCAGGTTTGCTTCCAAAATTGCGCCGGTGTAGAGCGACAGGCTGGCGATGGTGACTTCCGGCAGGCCATATTTAAAGCGGATCATCTCGCCCTGTTCAGTCACGCGCAGGCCGCCTTTCAGGCTGCCCGGCGGCTGAGAGAGCAGCGCCGCGTGTGCAGGCGCGCCGCCGCGGCCGATGCTGCCACCACGTCCGTGGAACAGCGTCAGGGCGATGCCGGCTTTCTCGCAGGTTTTGATCAGCGCGTCCTGCGCCTGATACTGCGCCCAGCTTGCGGCCATCACGCCGGCGTCTTTCGCCGAGTCGGAATAGCCAATCATCACCATCTGCTTGCCCTGAATAAAGCCGCGATACCAGTCGATATTCAGCAGCTGGCTCATGACGTCGTTGGCGTTGTTGAGGTCGTCGAGGGTTTCGAACAGCGGCGCTACCGGCATCGCGAAGGTGATGCCCGCCTCTTTCAGCAGCAGATGCACCGCCAGCACGTCGGACGGCGTCTTCGCCATTGAGATAACGTAGGCGGCGATAGAGCCCTGCGGCGCTTCGGCGGCGACGCGGCAGGTTTCCAGCACTTCGCGCGTCTCGTCGCTCGGCTCCCAGTGGCGCGGCAGCAGCGGACGTTTGGAGTTAAGCTCGCGCACCAGGAAGGCCTGTTTATCCGCTTCCGACCAGCTTTCGTAGTCGCCAAGACCCAGATAGCGGGTGACTTCGGCGATCGCTTCGGTGTGGCGCGTGCTCTCCTGGCGCAGATCGATGCGCACCAGCGGCACGCCGAAGCATTTCACGCGGCGCAGCGTGTCCAGCAGCTGCCCATTGGCAATAATGCCCATGCCGCACTGTTGCAGCGACTGATAGATAGCGTAAAGCGGCGTCCAGAGCTGATCGTTAGAGACCAGCAGATCGGCGGGGCGCGGCAGCCGCTCGCCCTTCAGGCGGCGCTCAAGGTAAGCCTGGGTATTCATCAGCTGGCTGCGCATCCGTTTCAGGATGACGCGATAAGGCTCAATGGCTTCAGGATCGCCGCACAGCTCGCGCACCTCTTCGCTGCATTCGGACATTGAGAGTTCAGAGATCAGCACACCAATATCGCGCAGAAAGAGGTCAGCGGCTTTCCAGCGGCTGAGCTGCATGGCGTGGCGCGTGACCGTGGCGGTCACGTTCGGGTTGCCGTCGCGATCGCCGCCCATCCATGAGGTAAATTTCACCGGCACGAAGTCCACCGGCAGCTTCACGCCGAACGCCTCTTCAACCTGTTCATTCAGCTCGCGCAGAAAGGCGGGCACGCCTTCCCACAGGCTGTTCTCTACCACGGCGAAACCCCATTTGGCCTCGTCGATCGGTGTCGGACGATACTTGCGGATTTCGTCAGTGTGCCACGCCTGCGCCACCAGCTGACGCAGGCGGCGCATAATCTGATTGCGCTCATAGTCGGAGATGTCGCTGTGATCGAGCTGCTGTAGGCAGCTATTGACCTCGCCCAGCTTGTGGATCAGGGTGCGGCGGGTGATCTCCGTCGGATGCGCCGTCAGCACCAGCTCCAGCGACAGCGATTCAATGGCTTCACGGATGGCGCTTTCGCTGACGTCGGGCTGTTGTTTAAGACGATCAAAGGTGGTCTTCAGCAGTTCGGGATGGTTCGCACCGTCACCGCTGCGTGAAATGGTCTGATACTGTTCGGCGACGTTGGTCAGGTTAAGAAACTGGCTAAAGGCGCGCGCTACCGGCAGCAGCTCGTCGTTCGACAGGTTTTGCAGCGTGTTAAGCAGTTCCTTGCGATGCGTGTCATTTCCTGCGCGGGATGACTTTGAGAGTTTGCGGATGGTCTCCACCCGGTCGAGGATGTTCTCTCCTAGTGCATCCTTGATCGTATCCCCGAGCAGTTTGCCGAGCATACTGACATTACTTCGCATTGCGGAATATTGTTCGTTCATGTGACCCTGACACCCTTATCGTCTTTGTAAACTTCTACACCCACAGCCTGCAATCGCGCAGAAACTGCATGAGTAATCACCCACCGGGCATAACATCGCCTTTTATCTAGCCACGTAAACCGGGCGGCGTCAATGCGCATAAGCGGCCGGTAACAGCCGCCTAACTGACGGAAATTCAAAGATTTTAATTTAAAAGAAGCGGGATAAGTTATTCTTATCAACAAATCCCGCGCAGAGATCAGGAAATTTACTTTCTTAACAGTGAATTGCCCTGTTTATTGCGAATCATTGGCAAAAGTGCTGAACAACCTGTGCGATTAAGTCGCGAGTGGGCTTAATAAATGCGGTATCGATAAATTCATCCGGCTGATGCGCCTGGTTGATCGATCCCGGGCCCAGCACCAGTGTCGGGCACAGCGCCTGGATGAACGGCGCCTCGGTGCAGTAGTTCACCACCTCAGTCGGCGTGCCGAGGAGTTTCTCCACTACGGCGACCAGCTCGTGATTAACCGGACATTCGTAGCCCGGGATCGGCGGATGCAGCTCGCCGACGGTGAGGCGTCCCGGCCAGCGTGCGCTGACCGGCGCCAGCGAGTCGTTTAACAGCCCTTCCAGGTCATTTAGCGACAGGCCTGGCAGGGGACGAATATCCATATGCAGCTCGCAGCAGGCACAGATGCGGTTTGCCGCGTCGCCACCGTGAATATGGCCAAAGTTCATGGTCGGATAGGGAATGGCGAAGCCGTCGTGGTGATAGCGCTCTTTCAGGGTGTTACGCAGCTGCATCAGGTGACCGATGGCATCATGCATCAGTTCGATAGCGTTAACGCCGCGCGCCGGATCGCTGGAGTGGCCCGACTGGCCCTGCACGCGAATCACGTGGGAGAGATGGCCTTTGTGCGCGCGTACCGGCTTCAGCGAGGTCGGCTCGCCGATAATGGCGCAGTCCGGGCGAATGCTCGCCGTTTCAGAGAAGTACTTAGCGCCTGCCATGGTGGTTTCTTCATCGGCGGTGGCGAGAATATAGAGCGGCTTACTCAGTTTGCTGACGTCCACGTCGCGCAGCGTGTCGAGAATAAAGGCGAAGAAGCCTTTCATGTCGGCGGTGCCCAGGCCGTAGAGCTTGTTGTCATGCTCCGTCAGGGTAAAGGGATCGCGCGTCCAGCGCCCGTCGTCGAACGGCACCGTGTCGGTGTGACCCGCCAGCAGCAGGCCGCCAGCGCCGCTGCCGCTGCGCGCCAGCATATTGAATTTATGGCGCGTACCGGGCACGGGCTGCACCTCGACGCTGAAGCCCAGATCGCGAAACCAGCCTGCCAGCAAATTGATTAAAGTTTCATTGCTCTGATCGAGCGCCGCATCGGTTGCGCTGATGGTCGGAGTGGCAATCAGCTGGCGGTAGAGTTCGATAAAAGGCGGTAATTTTGTCTTCACTGTTGACGGTCCTTGAGTTAGGATGTATCAATATTCATGCATTAATAGTGAATAAAAATACATTAACGCCGCTTGGCTGGGAAGCAGAAATCCTTCGCAAACGGCATCGTGGGCAACGGGGCAACGCCGCGACCCGGAACGTGTGACTGTAAAAAGGGTTACAGCCTGATGTTGAATACGCTGATCGTTGGTGCCAGTGGTTACGCTGGCGTAGAGCTCGCTACCTTCATCCATCGCCATCCACATATGAACATAACCGCTTTGGCGGTTTCAGCGCAAAGCCCGGATGCTGGAAAGCCTCTGTCGGATCTGCATCCGCAGCTGAAAGGCGTGGTGGATCTGCCGCTGCAGCCGCTGAGCAGCGCGGCCGAGTGGGCGGATAAAGTCGATGTGGTGTTTCTGGCGACGGCGCACGAAGTCAGTCACGATCTGGCCCCGGAATTCCTGAAAGCCGGCTGCGTGGTGTTTGATCTCTCTGGCGCGTTCCGCGTTAACGACGACGATTTTTATCAGCGCTATTATGGCTTTACCCATCAGCACGGCGACTGGCTCGATAAAGCGGTCTACGGCCTGGCGGAGTGGAACCACGCGCAGGTCAAAGAGGCGCAGCTGGTGGCGGTGCCGGGCTGCTATCCCACTGCGGCGCAGCTGGCGCTGAAGCCGCTGATCGCAGGCGATCTGCTTAACGCCGACCAGTGGCCGGTGATCAACGCCACCAGCGGCGTAAGCGGCGCGGGACGGAAAGCGAGCGTCGCCACCAGCTTCTGCGAAGTGAGCCTGCAGCCTTACGGCCTGTTCAATCATCGTCATCACCCGGAGATCGTCGCGCACCTCGGCGCGCCGGTGATTTTTACGCCGCACCTCGGCAACTTCCCGCGCGGCATTCTGGCGACCATTACCTGCCGCCTGAAGGCGGGCGTCACGCACGACGACGTGGCGGCGGCATTCCACAGCGCCTATCACGACAAGCCGCTGGTGCGCGTCTATGAGCAGGGCGTGCCGGCACTGAAGGCGGTTATCGGCCAGCCGTTCTGTGATATCGGCTTCGCGGTGCAGGGCGAGCATCTGATCGTCGTCGCGGCGGAAGATAACCTGCTAAAAGGCGCCGCGTCACAGGCGGTGCAGTGTATGAATATTCGCTTCGGCTTCCCTGAAACGCAGTCGCTGATTTAACGGACAAGGACGCATTTCCTATGACAACGCCATTAATTATCAAACTGGGCGGCGTGCTGCTCGACAGCGAAGAGGCGCTGGCGCGCCTGTTCGACGCGCTGCTGGCCTATCGCAGCGCCCATCAGCGTCCGCTGCTGATCGTTCACGGCGGCGGCTGCGTGGTCGACGAGCTGATGAAAAAGCTGTCGCTGCCGGTGAAGAAGAAGAACGGCCTGCGCGTGACGCCTGCCGATCAGATCGACATTATCACCGGCGCGCTGGCGGGCACTGCCAACAAAACCCTGCTTGCCTGGGCGAAAAAGCACGGCATCAAGGCGGTCGGGCTGAGCCTGGGTGACGCAGACCTGGTGAACGTGGCGCAGTTCGATGAAGAGCTGGGACACGTTGGCCACGCCGAGCCGGGCGATCCGGCGCTGGTTAACACGCTGCTGGCCGCGGGCTATATGCCGATCGTCAGCTCTATCGGCATCACAGACGGCGGCGCACTGATGAACGTCAACGCCGATCAGGCGGCGACCGCGCTGGCGGCTACGCTGGGCGCCGATCTGGTGCTGCTCTCCGACGTGAGCGGCATCCTCGACGGCAAAGGCCAGCGCATCGAAGAGATGACGGCCGCCAAAGCCGAGCAGCTAATCGCGCAAGGCATCATTACCGATGGCATGATTGTAAAAGTGCACGCGGCGCTCGACGCGGCGCGCACGCTGGGCCGTCCGGTGGATATCGCCAGCTGGCGCCACGCGGAGCAACTGCCTGACCTGTTTAACGGCGTGTCGATCGGCACCCGGATCCTCGCTTAACGACTTAGATTTAGGATAACGACATGAGCACGCAAAATATCAAAAAAATCGTACTGGCCTATTCCGGCGGCCTGGATACTTCCGCCATCATTCCGTGGCTGAAAGAGAACTACGGCGGCTGTGAGGTCGTGGCGTTCGTGGCGGATATCGGCCAGGAGCGTAGCGATCTGGAAGGCGTGGAGAAGAAAGCGCTGCAGTCCGGCGCTTCCGAGTGCCACGTGGTCGATTTGCGTGAAGAATTTATTAGCGACTACGTTTACCCGGTGCTGCAGACCGGCGCGCTTTATGAAGGCACTTATCTGCTGGGCACTTCAATGGCGCGTCCGATTATCGCCAAAGCGCAGGTTGAACTGGCGCTGAAAGTCGGCGCGGATGCGCTGTGCCACGGCGCGACCGGCAAGGGCAACGATCAGGTGCGTTTCGAAACCACCTACACTGCGCTGGCGCCGCAGCTGAAAGTGGTGGCCCCGTGGCGTGAATGGAACCTGCGTTCGCGCGAAGCGCTGCTGGACTATCTGAAAGCGCGTAACATTCCGACCACCGCGTCGCTGGAAAAAATCTACAGCCGCGACGAGAACGCCTGGCATATCTCGACCGAAGGCGGCGTGCTGGAAAGCCCGGCTAATGCGCCGAACAAAGATTGCTGGGTGTGGACCGTGGATCCGCTGGAAGCGCCGGATCAGCCGGAAAACGTCACCGTTACCGTGGAAAAAGGCCGCGTGGTGGCCGTTAACGGTGAAAGACTGAGCCCGTTCCAGTGTCTGGAAGCGCTTAACGCTATCGGCGCGAAGCACGGCGTTGGCCGTATCGACATCGTGGAAAACCGTCTGGTCGGCATTAAGTCGCGCGGCTGCTACGAAACCCCCGGCGGCACCATTATGGTGAACGCGCTGCGCGCGGTTGAGCAGCTGGTGCTGGATCGCGACAGCTTTAAATGGCGCGAACAGCTGGGCCATGAGATGTCTTATGTGGTTTACGACGGCCGCTGGTTCGCGCCGCTGCGTAAGTCAATCCAGGCTGCTGCCGAGTCGCTGGCTGAAGAGGTTAACGGCGAAGTGGTGCTGCAGCTCTATAAAGGCCAGGCGACGGCGATCCAGAAGCGCTCTTCCAACAGCCTCTACTCAGAAGAGTTCGCCACCTTCGGCGAAGACGAGGTTTACGATCACCGTCACGCAGGCGGCTTTATCCGCCTGTTCTCGCTCTCTTCGCGCATTCGCGCCCTGAACGAGCAGAAGAAGTAATAACCGGCGAGGCGCGCGCCTCGCCTGACCAGATTTCGCAGAGGCGGCTTCGGGCCGCCTCTGCTTTAAGGATTGAAGGAGTTTCACATGGCACTTTGGGGCGGACGTTTTACCCAGGCAGCAGACCAACGTTTCAAACAGTTTAACGACTCGCTGCGCTTCGACTATCGTCTGGCGGAGCAGGATATTGTCGGCTCTATCGCCTGGTCCAAAGCGCTGGTGACGGTCAATGTACTGAGCGCCGACGAGCAGCAGCAGCTGGAGCAGGCGCTGAATGCGCTGCTGGCCGAGGTGCAGGCGGATCCGGAACAGATTCTGCAAAGCGATGCCGAAGATATTCACAGCTGGGTTGAAGGCAAGCTGATCGAGAAAGTCGGCGCGCTAGGCAAAAAGCTGCATACCGGCCGCAGCCGCAACGATCAGGTTGCGACCGATCTTAAACTCTGGTGTAAAGCGCAGGTTGAGGCGCTGCTGGGCGCCACGCGCGAACTGCAGCAGGCGCTGACGGCGACCGCCGAAGCCAATCAGGATGCGGTGATGCCGGGCTATACCCATCTGCAGCGCGCGCAGCCGGTAACCTTCGCGCACTGGTGTCTGGCCTATGTGGAAATGCTGGCGCGCGATGAAAGCCGCCTGCAGGATACGCTCAAGCGTCTCGACGTCAGCCCGCTCGGCTGCGGCGCGCTGGCGGGCACCGCCTACGCCATCGATCGCGACCAGCTGGCCGGCTGGCTGGGCTTTGCTTCCGCTACGCGCAACAGCCTGGACACCGTGTCCGATCGCGACCACGTGCTGGAGCTGCTGGCTGACGCCTCTATCGGCATGGTGCATCTGTCGCGCTTCGCCGAAGACTTAATCTTTTTCAATACCGGTGAAGCGGGCTTCGTTGAGCTCTCCGACAAGGTGACGTCCGGCTCATCGCTAATGCCGCAAAAGAAAAACCCGGACGCGCTAGAGCTGATCCGCGGCAAATGCGGCCGCGTGCAGGGCGCGCTGACCGGCATGATGATGACGCTGAAAGGGCTGCCGCTCGCTTACAACAAAGATATGCAGGAAGATAAAGAGGGCCTGTTTGACGCGCTCGATACCTGGCTCGACTGTCTGCATATGTCGGCGCTGGTGCTGGACGGCATTCAGGTGAAACGCCCGCGCTGCCAGGAAGCGGCGGAGCAGGGCTACGCCAACTCAACCGAGCTGGCTGACTATCTGGTGGCGAAGGGCGTGCCCTTCCGCGAAGCGCACCATATCGTTGGCGAAGCGGTGGTGGAAGCGATCAAACAGGGCGTGGCGCTGGAAGCGCTGTCGCTGGCGCAGCTAAAGCAGTTTAGCGCGGCGATTGAAGAGGACGTTTACGCCATTCTGGCGCTGCACTCCTGCCTGGAAAAACGGAATGCCAAAGGCGGCGTTGCGCCTCAGCAGGTGGCGTTTGCTATCGAAGAGGCAAAAAAACGTCTTTTGTAAGATAAGTCAGCTGGCAATGCGAATGCGTTGCCAGCTGTAATAACCTGTTGGCTGTTCCCGCTTTCTTTAATGCGCCTGACTACAGGTATAAAATCGGTTTATTCAGTGCCAAATTTTTCACGATAGTCAGTTAGCAACTGACTTGTCGCTTCATACCCCAGGGTGACGCCACTGACCAGACCCAGCACGCCGCCCATTATGCCTGGAATAGCTAATCCAACTAATTGAGAGACAGCACCAAAAATAATGCCTCCTGCGCCTCCCCATCTGCCGCCAATAGCCATGCCTGTAGAAAAGCCATCCAGCGTATTGCTCAGAACCTGGTCTAAATATGTCCAGACTTCTGTGGTAACTTCTGCCGCTCCGCTAACACAGGGCTGTTCAGCCAAAGTTAATATTCTCAAAGCCATTTCCTCTCCAGCGAGCCTAAATGGATAAAGAAGGGCAAGATTATCACTTTTATAAGATAAGCTTGCCCTTTATTATTAATATTGTTTAAGCAAGGGTGCCGTGGTTGACATCACCTGGACCGAAAGTTTCACGGTAATTGGCAATTAGCGCGCCTACAGTTTCAACGTCAGTTGCTGCGCCAGCAACAAAGCCCATCAGGCCGCCCATTATGGTAGGCACAATAATGCCAACCAGCTGAGAAACTGCGCCAGCCAGAAGGCCGCCAGCCCCTCCCCATTTACCCCCAATAGCCATACCGGTAGCCGCTCCATCAACCAGCCCCATCAGTGCACCAGCCCAGTCAGCACCGCTTACCGCGTTCATTTCTTCGAGTGATAATGTGCGCATGATTTTTCCCTTTAAAGAGTTATATAGTTGCATTTTCCAGAGGGAAACCGCCGATATAAAAGCGGTTTCTGTAACGCGAAGGCACAATAATAAAATATCTTCTCAGGGTATATAGTATATTTACTATTTTTACGGCAGTAGCGATAACAAACGTATGGCGCTTTTTATGAGTTGCTATTTAATTGCGGAGTGTTAACGACGGTAAGAAAGAGAGTGAAAGAGGAATGGAATATTAAATACGTTTTTTGGTGCTGATCAGGTCATGCCTGATTACGGTTATCCAGGCTGGAACGCTTTAAGGGAAGAGAGAAAGGTTCTTCTGAAGGGCCATTATTTCAGACAGGTTTTATCGGTGAGAAACGCTGCGCTCTTGCTGCATCAGTCAGGCAGGGTTTCGCGCAAACCACGCGCAAAAAAAGGCGGGCAATAATTGCCCGCTAACCTCTAGCTTCGGAATTTCATTTTATTTTAGGCACATCATCAGAGGGCCAGCGCTCCGGCTGACACAGTGATTCGTTTACGCTGATAGCGGGTACTGCTCCAGATTCTCTCTGCCGCCGATAAAAACCGACGACACCGTAGCGCGGCCCGATACGGCAAGCAGGCTGGCAGAGGTAACATCCTGACCCATTACAATCTCTTCAAACAACATATTGTTCCCAGTCAGCATCTGTCTGTTTTGGGGCTGGTCGGGCAGCCAGCCTGGTAAAGAGAGATGGACGCCTGCACGTTGAATTCAAACGTTAAAAAGGGCAGCAGGGCGTCGGCCTCAGAACGCTCAAAAGGAGCGCCTGAATTTGATGCGTGCATTATTCTGATCATTGCTTGATAGGGCTAATCGTTCATTGCTATCCTATCTATCGCCACGGGCTATCGTGGTCTGGAGGATAACAATGAACATTCGCGATCTTGAATACCTGGTTTCGCTTGCCGAGCATCGCCACTTCCGCCGCGCGGCAGATGCGTGCCACGTCAGCCAGCCGACGCTGAGCGGACAGATCCGCAAGCTGGAAGATGAGCTGGGCGTGATGCTGCTGGAGCGAACCAGCCGTAAAGTGTTGTTCACCCAGGCGGGTTTGCTGCTGGTCGATCAGGCGCGCACCGTACTGCGGGAAGTTAAAGTCTTAAAAGAGATGGCGAGCCAACAGGGCGAAGCGATGTCCGGCCCGCTGCATATTGGCCTGATCCCGACGACCGGTCCTTATCTGCTGCCGCAAATCATTCCTATGCTGCATCAGACTTTCCCCAAGCTAGAGATGTATCTGCACGAGGCTCAGACGCAGCAGCTGCTGGCCCAGCTCGACAGCGGCAAGCTCGACTGTGCAATTCTGGCGCTGGTAAAAGAGAGCGAAGCCTTCATTGAGGTGCCGCTGTTTGACGAGCCGATGAAGCTGGCGATCTATCAGGATCATCCCTGGCACGATCGCGATCGCGTGCCCATGTCCGATTTGGCGGGGGAAAAGCTGCTGATGCTGGAAGATGGTCACTGCCTGCGCGATCAGGCGATGGGTTTCTGCTTTGAAGCGGGTGCTGACGAAGATACGCATTTCCGCGCCACAAGCCTGGAGACGCTACGCAATATGGTGGCGGCCGGAAGCGGTATCACGCTGCTGCCTGCGCTGGCGGTGCCGCAGGAGCGCGTGCGCGATGGCGTCTGCTATCTGCCGTGCTATAAGCCTGTGCCGCAGCGCACCATCGCGCTGGTTTATCGTCCTGGTTCGCCTCTGCGCAGCCGCTATGAGCAGCTGGCAGAAGCGATTCGCACGCATATGCAGGGCTATCTCAACACCACGTTAAAACAGGCGGTTTAGGCCGTTCAGCGCGGCCACGCGATAGGCTTCGGCCATGGTGGGGTAGTTGAAGGTGGTATTCACGAAGTACTCAATGGTATTACCGCCGTTTTTCTGCTCCATAATCGCCTGGCCGATATGAATGATTTCCGCCGCGCGCTCACCAAAGCAGTGAATGCCCAAAATCTCTTTGGTTTCGCGGTGGAACAGAATCTTCAGGCTGCCCACGTTCATGCCGACAATCTGCGCGCGTGCCAGATGCTTAAACTGCGCGCGGCCCACCTCATAAGGAACCTTCATCGCCGTCAGCTGCTGTTCGGTTTTGCCCACCGAGCTGATTTCCGGAATGGTATAGATACCGGTAGGGATATCTTCCACCAGGTGCGCGCTGGCTTCGCCTTTGATTATTGCCTGGGCGGCGATGCGGCCCTGATCGTAGGCGGCTGACGCCAGGCTCGGATAGCCGATGACATCGCCCACCGCATAGATGTGCGGCTGCGCGGTCTGATACATGCTGTTTACCTTCAGCAAGCCGCGTCCGTCCGCCTCCAGTCCAACATTTTCCAGCGCCAGCGAATCGGTGTTGCCGGTTCGGCCGTTGGCATAGAGCAGGCAGTCCGCTTTCACTTTTTTGCCCGACTTCAGGTGCATAATCACGCCGTCTTCAACGCCTTCGATTTTCTCGAACTCTTCGTTGTGGCGGATAACGACGCCGCTGTTCCAGAAGTGATAGGAGAGCGAATCGGACATCTCCTGATCGAGAAACGCCAGCAAACGGTCACGGGTGTTGATCAGATCGACCTTGACGTTCAGGCCGCGGAAAATCGACGCATACTCGCAGCCGATGACGCCTGCGCCATAGATAATGACGTGGCCTGGTTCATGATGCAGGTTAAGAATGGAGTCGGAATCATAAATGCGCGGGTGGGTAAAATCGACATCCGCCGGATGGTAAGGACGGGAACCGCAGGCGATAACGAATTTTTCCGCCGTCAGGCGCTCGCGCGTACCATCGTAATGCTCGACTTCGATGGTGTTAGCATCGATGAAATGGGCGTTGCCCTGAAACAGTTCGCAGCGGTTGCGCTCATAAAAGCCCTGACGCATCGCAGTCTGCTGGCTGATGACATTCTCCGTGTGGTTCAGGATGTCAGCGAACGAAGAGCGCAGCAGGCGAGTATGGTCGCTGTAAAGCGGGTTTTGGTTGAATTCGATAATGCGACTGACTGCATGGCGAAGCGCTTTGGAGGGAATGGTGCCCCAGTGGGTACAACCGCCGCCGATGTTATGGTAGCGTTCGATCACTGCGATGCGCGCTCCCTGCTTTACCAGGCCCATGGCTGCACCTTCACCTCCAGGACCGGAGCCAATCACGATGGCATCGTAATCGTAAGACTTTTGCATACCAGTACGTCCTATTTTCTATACATTTTTACAACGAGATTCTAACATCTCGCCGCGCACATCTGAATTCTAACAGTGAAATTCCCCACGGTTTGACAAAGCGTGAGGTTCACAGGCAGTCACAAACTTTGGCCTGTGTACGCTGAAAATTTTGTTATAGTGCCCTCTTAACTCGTCACAAGGCAGAGAGAATGGGCGTCAGAGCGCAACAAAAAGAACGTACAAGGCGTACGCTGATAGAGGCGGCATTTAGCCAGCTCAGCGCCGAGCGCAGCTTTACCAGTTTGAGTCTGCGTGAGGTCGCCAGGGAGGCCGGTATTGCGCCCACCTCTTTTTATCGTCATTTTAAAGATGTTGATGAGCTTGGTCTGACCATGGTCGATGAGAGCGGCCTGATGCTGCGTCAGCTAATGCGTCAGGCACGTCAGCGCATCGCCAAAGGCGGCAGCATCATTAAAACGTCGGTTTCCACCTTTATGGAATTTATCGGCAATAATCCCAACGCGTTTCGGCTGCTGCTGCGCGAACGTTCCGGCACCTCTGCCGCCTTTCGTGCCGCCGTGGCGCGTGAAATCCAGCATTTTATCGCCGAACTGGCGGACTACCTTGAAGTCGAAAACCGCATGCCGCGCAGCTTTACCGAGGCGCAGGCGGAAGCGATGGTGACGATTGTCTTTAGCGCAGGCGCGGAAGCGCTGGATGTGGATATTGAGCAGCGTCGCAAGCTTGAAGATCGCCTGGTACTGCAGCTGCGCATGATCGCTAAAGGCGCCTATTACTGGTATCGCCGCGAGCAGGAGCGTCTGGCGGTCACCCTGGAAAAACCCGAAGAGTAAATGATAAGGATAATGCCATGACACAACCGTCTTCCCGCGACAAAGGCACGCTGCTGCTGGCTTTTATTACCGGTTTAGCGATTAACGGCTCATTTTCCGTGCTGTTCAGCGCCTTTGTGCCTTTTTCTATCTTTCCGCTTATCGCACTGGGGCTTGCGGTCTGGAGCCTGCATCAGCGCTATTTAAACCGCAATATGCCGGATGGCATGCCGGGACTAGCGGCAGCGTTTTTCCTGCTGGGCATTCTGGTGTATAGCGCGCTGGTGCGCGCCGAGTATCCGGATATCGGCTCCAACTTTATTCCAACGCTGCTGATGGTGGCGCTGGTGTTCTGGATCGGCGTGAAGATGAAGCGTCGTAAGAATAACGACTAATAAATAAGAACGGGAACCTGAGGTTCCCGTTTTGCCGTTTGCTGATCGTGTCGACGCAGGCGGTGGGGACGGATCGCCACGTCCCTTAACGCATTTATGCTCGCTCGGCCCGCGTAGTACGCACCTCATCCCTGAGGTGCGTCCGCAAAGGGGACAACGCTACGCATTGTTCAAAACGTTCCGGCGCTTTTGTCCCGACGTTTTACTCTGCCGTCCGCATCACCTGCTTTTTACGCTAATCTGCAAGCTGTTATCCGTCTTTGCGCGTCAGCCACACGCCGCACTCCATATGGTGCGTATAGGGGAACTGATCGAACAGCGCCAGGCGTGAAACCTCATGCGTCTGCGCCAGCGTCTGCAGATTGTTGCACAGCGTCTCGGGGTTGCATGAGATATAAAGGATGTGCGGATAGGCCTGCACCATTTTTACCGTCTCATCATCCAGCCCGCTACGCGGCGGATCGACAAAAATGGTTTCGCACTCATAGCTCTTCAAATCGATGCCCTGTAAGCGGTTAAAGCTGCGCACGCCGTTCATCGCCTGGGTAAACTCTTCCGCCGCCATACGGATAATCTGCACGTTATCGATCTGGTTGGCCTCGATATTGAACTGCGCCGCCGCCACTGACGGCTTGGCGATTTCGGTCGCCAGCACGCGGCGGAAATTGCGCGCCAGCGCCAGCGAAAAGTTGCCGTTGCCGCAGTAGAGTTCCAGCAGGTCGCCGCGCGAACCGCGGGTGACGTCCAGCGCCCACTCTAGCATCTGAATGTTCATCGCCGCGTTGGGCTGCGTAAAGCTGTTCTCTACCTGACGGTAGATCATCTCGCGGCCCGCTACCGGCAGGCGCTCGTCGATAAAGTCGCGGTCGAGGCAAATTTTGGTTTTCGTGGCGCGGCCTATCAGCTGTGCCTTATAACCTTTGGCGCGCAGCGCGTCGCGCAGGGCGCTTGCCGCGTCTACCCAGTCCGCTTCCAGCTTGCGGTGGTAGAGCAGCGAGATAACGATCTCATCGCTCATCGTCGAGAGGTAGTCAATCTGAAACAGCTTATGGCGCAGCACGCGGTTATCGCGGATCGCCGCGATCATCTCTGGCATCACCGCATTGATCAGTTCGCTGGCGGCGGGAAAGCGATCAACGCGAATGCGTTCGCGCGTCGCCTGATCGAAAATGATGTGGTAAAGATCGTCGCCATCATGCCAGAGGCGAAACTCTGCGCGCATCCGATAGTGGCTGACCGGCGAGCGAAACACCTCCGCTTCAGGCGCGGCGAATGGCGTCATCATCGTTTGTAAACGGCTGACTTTCTCGGCCAGTTGCGCGTCGTACTGTTCGGTCGGGAGATGTTCGGGTGTCATGTTCGATCCTGGTTAATAGCAAACTTGCCGGGCGATTGTAGGCATTCACCTGGCATTGTCCAGTCCTGCGCACGCTGGTCAGTATGGCTGTCTGGACTTCCATTACGACTCCTGTAGACTGCCTGCGCCGGCCTCAGCCTGAGTTAATAGGGAATCCAGTGCGAATCTGGAGCTGACGCGCAGCGGTAAGGAATGTCGTGGCGATCGCCTTGCAGACACTGTCCAGCGGGATGGGAAGTCTTCGCCACTTAATGATTCCCAGCCCGAAGACCTGCCGGCGTGACGTCGCAACTCGTACGGTCATCGCGTGCTATCGATCGTATACCTGCGGCATCCTGTTTCGTCTTTTGGATGCTCATAACAATGAAAAAATACTCCGCTTCGCTGTTCGCGTTTAGCGCAACGGCGCTTGCTCTCTGGGCGCAACCTGGTTTCGCTCGGGCTAATGATGATACGCAAGTTGTTACCGCCAACCGTTTCGCCCAGCCGGCCTCCTCGGTGCTGGCGCCCACCACGGTGGTGACGCGCGCCGAGATCGACCGCTGGCAGGCGAAAAGCCTGACTGATGTGATGCGTCGTCTGCCTGGCGTCGACGTGGCGCAGAACGGCGGCCTGGGACAGAGCAGCTCGCTGTTTATTCGCGGCACCAATTCCAGCCACGTGCTGATCCTGATTGACGGCATTCGCCTTAATCAGGCGGGCATCTCCGGGTCGTCTGACCTTAGCCAAATCCCGCTTTCGCTGGTGCAGCGTATCGAATATATCCGCGGCGCGCGCTCGGCGGTTTATGGATCGGACGCTATTGGCGGTGTAGTGAATATTATTACCGGCCGTGCGCAGCCTGGCACCACGCTCACCGCAGGCGTTGGTTCGAAAGGCTATCAGTCCTGGGAAGGTTCGACACAGCAGATGCTGGGCGACGCCACAAAACTGACGCTGGCCGGCAACTACACCTATACCCGCGGCTTCGACGTTGGCGCAGGCTATCCTAACGACTATGGCCCGGCGCAGGGCGACAGAGACGGGTTTATGAGCAAGACCCTCTATGGCAACCTCGAGCACCAGTTCAGCGATGAGCTGAGCGGATTTGTGCGCGGCTATGGTTTCGACAACCGCACCGCCTATGATGGATCCTGGACCTACGACAGGGATTTTAACGTTATCGGTGTGGCCGATACGCGTCAGCTCTACAGCCAGACCTGGGACAGCGGCCTGCGCTTCAACCGGGAAAGCTATTCGACGCAGCTGATCGCCAGCTATAGCCGCACTAAAGATATCAACTACGATCCGCGTAACGGCCGCTACGGCGCCGCATCGACCTTTGACGACGTCACTCAGTACAATTTGCAGTGGGGCAATACCGTGCAGGTTGGCCAGGGCGCGATTAGCGGCGGTATCGACTGGCAGAAAGAGACCACCGAACCAGGCACCAACTACCTGGCGGACGGTTATGAGCAGCGTAACACCGGCCTCTATCTCACCGGGCAGCAGCAGTTTGGCAGCGTGACGCTGGAAGGCGCGCTGCGCGGCGACGACAATAACCAGTTCGGCTGGCACAACACCTGGCAAAGCGCCGCGTCCTGGGAGTTTATTTCAGGCTACCGTGTCTTCGCCTCGTATGGCACCGCCTTTAAGGCGCCTAACCTGTCGCAGATTTATAGTCCTGGCTATGGCAACCCGGACCTCAATCCCGAAAAGAGCAAGCAGTGGGAAGGGGGCTTTGAAGGGCTGACAGGAGCGGTTAACTGGCGGGTATCCGGTTATCGCAACGACATTGATAACCTGATTGACAGCGATCCGAATACCTATCGCTACTACAACACCAGCAAGGCGCGTATTAAAGGCATCGAGGCGACCGCGTCATTTGATACCGGCCCGCTGGGGCATCAGATCGCCTATGACTACGTTGACGCGCGCGACGGCGAAACGGATCAACAGCTGGTGCGCCGCGCTAAACAGCAGGTGAAGTATCAACTCGACTGGACGCTTTATCACCTCGACTGGTCGGTGACGTATCACTATCTCGGCGATCGCTTTGATAACGACTACAACAGCTATCCTACCCGTCGTGTTAAACTGGGCGGCGTCAGTTTGTGGGATCTCGCCGCGTCGTATCCGGTCACATCTCAGCTGACGGTTCGTGGTAGAATTGCCAACCTGTTTGATAAAGATTACGAGACAGCGTATGGCTATCGAACTCCAGGAACGGAGTATTACCTCAGCGCCAGCTACAGCTTCTGATCTGCGCCCCACCGTGCTGGTGTTTGACTCCGGCGTGGGTGGGCTCTCCGTTTATGATGAGGTCCGGCAGCTCCTGCCGGATCTGCACTATCTTTATGCTTTCGACAACGCCGGTTTTCCTTATGGGGAGAAGAGCGAAGAGTATATTGTCGAGCGCGTTGTCGATATCGTCGGCGCGATTGCCAGCCGTCATCCACTTTCGCTTTGCATCATTGCCTGTAATACCGCCAGCACGGTCTCCTTGCCAGCGCTGCGCGCACGCTTCGGCTTTCCCGTTGTGGGCGTTGTGCCGGCGATTAAGCCCGCGGCGCGCCTGACGCGCAACGGCGTGGTCGGGCTGCTGGCGACGCGCGCGACGGTGCGGCGTCCTTATACGCACGATCTGGTGGCGCAGTTTGCCACCTCATGCCGGATTACTATGCTGGGCTCGGCGGAGCTGGTGGAGCTGGCCGAACAGAAGTTGCATGGTCAGACTATCGCGCTAGAGGATGTGCAACGCACCGTCCAGCCCTGGCTACGTATGGCTGAACCGCCGGACACGGTGGTGCTGGGCTGCACGCACTTTCCTTTACTGCGCGAAGAGCTGCAGCAGGTCTTGCCCGAAGGCACGCGATTAATTGATTCGGGCGCGGCAATAGCGCGTCGTACCGCCTGGCTGCTGGAGCATGAATCGCCTGGCGCACACTCCTCTCAGGCGAACTGCGCGTTTTGTACCGATCTCAACGGCGAAGCGCTGCAATTATCGCCAGTTTTACAGCGTTATGGCTTCCCGTCGCTGGAAAAAGTGGCAGTTTAGGGTGGTTTTGCTGAAAAAATCGGCACTCAGAAATTAATTTGAAATTAGCGCTTGTCAGCCCTGAAGAACTCCCTATAATGCGCCTCCACTGACACGGCACAACGGCTTACGGAATGCGGTGTTAAGTAAGGTTCGACAAGGTTCGAATCGTCAGGAAAGCAAAAATAAATGCTTGACTGATAAAGCGGAAAGCGTAATATACGCAGCCCGCGCCGCTGAATAATCGCGGCATGCTCTTTAACAATTTATCAGACAATCTGTGTGGGCACTCGAGAGCAGATATCAAAAGCCTCCGGGCTTAAAAAATAT
>NZ_JBPFDE010000012.1:0-148708 GCF_051025595.1 Pantoea phyllosphaerae | reverse complement strand
CCAGGTGCATATGACCGCTCGCCTGACCAAATAACGGCGCTGAAAACAGAGAAAAGGGGCCGCCTGTGGGCGGCCCCTTTTCTTTTGCGCTTCCGCTGCGGCGCGCCGTATCTGAGAATAGCGTCAGAGCGTATCGCGCGCGGCGAACCTCTCCAGAGCGGGGCCGTCAAGCCGGTAGCGCACCCATTCGTTCAGCGGAAGCGCATTGATGCTGTGGTAAAACTCTCTGGCAGACTGATCCCACTCCAGCACGTTCCACTCAATGCGGCTGCACTGACGCCTGACGGCCAGCTGAGCGATATACTGCAGCATCGATTTGCCCGCGCCGCGCCCTCGGTAATCAGGGGTAAAGTATAAATCTTCCATATTGAGGCTGCTGCGACCCAGCCACGCCGAATAGCTCATGGAAATCACTGAATAGCCAGCAATTATGCCGTCAATTTCACAGATATAGGCTTCAGCGGTGGTTTCCGGCGAAAAGAGCGCCTTTCTGACCTCTTCGATATCGGGAACAGACGCCTGCGGCGCCTCATGATAAACAGATAAACCGTTGATCATATTATAAATGGCGTCAGCATCTTCCAGGCTAGCCTGCCGGATCGTAACACGCATATATTTTCCCTCAACCAAACAGTTTGATGAGGGTAAGGATAATCGGTATCGTTCAATGAATTAAGTGCAATAAAATCAATTAAAGGTGAATGTCATGCATCATGTGCTGCGACGGCTCGACCTTAACCTGTTGCCCATTTTTGATGCGGTTTTCCGACATCGATCCGTCAGGCTTGCAGCGGCAGAACTCGCCATGAGCACCTCGGCGCTGAGCCATGCGCTGACCCGGCTACGCGATTTTCTGAAAGATCCGCTCTTTTATCGTGAAGGGCATAAGATGTGTCCCAGCGTTTATGCCTGTCAGCTGGCGCCCTTTATCGCGGAAGCGCTCTGCGCTCTTAATCAGCACCTTAGCCCGGTGCAGCCGTTCGATCCGCGCATCAGCCATGAGGTGTTTCGCATCGCGGTTACCGACTATACGGCATTCAGCGTTTTTCCCGGGCTGATGAACAGCATCCAGAAAACAGCGCCGGGCATCAATTTCGAGCTCTGCTATTTGCCCCATAATCCGGCGCTGAATGAGCTGCTGGCGGGTGAAGTGGATCTGGCGCTGAGCTTCAGCGAGCCGGATGAGATGAGACACCCCGACCTGGAGGAGATTGATCTTTTCAGCGACGAATTTGTGGTGCTCAGCCATGTCGCGCGCACGAGCCTGACGCTGGAGGAGTACCTCGCCGCCGGCCATCTGGTGGTGACGCCCTGGAACGAAAAGAAAGGGCTGCTGGATACGCACCTGGCGCGCATCGGGCTGACGCGGCGCATCACGCTAAAAACCCCGTCAATGCTGAGTTCGCCTTTTATCGTCGCCGAGAGCGAGCTGCTGATGGCCATTCCCTCTTCCGTGGCGCGTCGGCTGGAGCAGCTCGCTCAGGTGAAAACCTTTCCGGTGCCTTTCGCCGTGCCCCGCTTCACCGTGAAAATCTACTCCCACAAGCGCAGCGGGAAAAAAAGCTCGACGGAGTGGCTGAAAAACACCCTTTATCACAGCGTTCAGCAGAAAATAAACGAGGATGCGGAGAGAGGCTTTACCCACTGAACGACGCCATTTCTGTGATAAAACCCGCCGGACCGGCGAAAGTGCCGGACCGGCGAACGCTGGCGACGCTGCGCGCGGAGGATGCGGGCTATTTCGCCGCAAACTCCGCAAAGTTTTCCGGCGTAATGGTTCGGTACGGCACCCAGTTATACTGCTCGACTTTGCGCTTCTCCAGCAGCGCTTTGGTGACCTGAACAGCCCCGGTCGCCTGGCCTTTCGCATCCTGGAAAATCGTCAGCGCCATCTTGCCGCTCTTCACAAACTGCTGCCCGTCCGGCGTGCCGTCGATGCCCGCCACCAGAATCTTTTCATTCTTCGCCTGGCTCAGCGCCATAATGGCGCCAATCGCCATCTCGTCGTTATTCGCCGCGATCGCGTCGATGGGGCGCTGATTCAGCAGCCAGCCTGACACCACGTCGACCGCTTCGTTGCGCTGCCATTTCGCACTTTGCTTCTCGACCACCTTCATTTCCTTATATTTGGCAATCACCGCCTCTACCGCACGGGTACGTTCGCGCGCCTCTTCATTCGAGAGCGCGCCCATCAGGATCGCTACGTTGCCCTTGTAGTTCATCTTCTTCGCCAGCGCTTCCATTTGCATTTCGCCGCCGAGGGCGGAATCGGAGCCGACGTAGGCCATCTCGCCTGACAGCTTCACCTCCGGCTTGCGGTTGACGAAGACCAGCGGGATATTCGCGCGCTTCGCTGCGGCGATCATCGGCGCCACGCCCTGGGTGTCTACCGGATTGAGGATAATGGCGTCGACGCCCTGGTTGATAAAATCGTCAACCTGCTGCACCTGCAGCGCCACATCGCCCTTGGCATCGACGAACTGGCTGTTGAGCTGATTCGCCTTCAGCTCCGTCTGCATCTGGGTGCGCAGAATAGAGACAAAGTTAAGGTCAAAGTTCGCCAGCGCGACGCCGACGGTGAAGGTTTTCGCCCCTGCGCTGAAACTCAGCAGCAGCGCGCAAAGGCATAACAGCAGGTTTTTAATCATCATAGGGTTTCCTGTAGGTGTAAGAGGTGTCGTTCAACGTCTGTTTTGCCGCCGGGCAACAGGCAAATACCCGGCGGCAGGGGC
The DNA here is from genome assembly GCF_051025595.1 of Pantoea phyllosphaerae. NCBI lineage: Bacteria > Pseudomonadati > Pseudomonadota > Gammaproteobacteria > Enterobacterales > Erwiniaceae > Pantoea > Pantoea phyllosphaerae. Next base: position 145,976 of record NZ_JBPFDE010000012.1, on the reverse strand, counting down.
TTCAGAGCGTAAAGTGGTCGCGGAACTGCTGCAGCGCGGCGGCGCTGTCGCCACTTGCCCAGCCCTCCAGCGCGACCGTGCCGCGGTAGTCCATCTCATGCAGCGCGCGGGCGATAGCGCGATAATTGATCTCGCCGGTGCCCGGCTGCTGGCGTCCCGGCACGTCGGCGACCTGAATCTCGCCAATCGCCGGGCCGCATCGCCGAATAAGCGCGATTAAATTCCCTTCGCCGATCTGCGCGTGATAGAGATCGAGGTTCATCTTCAGCGCTGGGCTGTTGACCGCTTCCACCAGCGCCAGGGTATCGGCGGCCAGCGCGAACGGCGTGCCGGGATGATCGACTGGCAGGTTCAGGTTCTCCAGGGTGAAAACCCGACCCGCGCGCTCGCCAAGCTGCGCGACTTTTCGCAGCGTCTCTGCGGCCTTGAGCCACATCGGGCCGGTGACCGCCTCAACCGGTTTGACGGGCAGACCATGCTCATCCAGGCCGGTGCCGTGCAGATTGAGCGTCGGGCACTGCAGCCTCTCGGCGACCGCCAGCGACGCTTCGGCGCTCTGCAGGAGCTGTTCAATTTCGCTTTCGTCGGTGAGGTTGCCGGTGAGATAGCCGGTCATTGAGGTAAAGCGTGCGCCAGTCGCCGCCAGCGCGTCGATATCTTTGCCGGCCCAGCCCCAGATTTCGACGCCAAAACCGAGCTCATGGATGCGCTTCACGCGCGCCTCAAACGGCAGGTCGAGAAAAACCATTTCGGCGCAGACCGAGAGTTGATAACTGGCCATTAGCGTGCTCCGAGTTTAACAGGCTGGTTTTGCTGCACCGAATCGATACACGCCAGCGCAATCTCCAGCGCATTGCGTGCATCTTCGCCGGTGGCGCGTGGCGTTTCGCCGGTGTGAACGGAGCGGGCAAACTCGCTCATCTCCGCCACGTAAGCCTCGCGCAGCAAATCGGAGTCGAGGCGCGACGTCTCAACGGCGATCCCCTCGGCGCCGTAGCGCACGCAGTGGTTGGCGTTGATATGGCCCGCCTGCAGCATCCCTTTGCTGCCAAAGACTTCGCCGCGCACATCATAGCCGTAGACCGCCTGGAAGCTGGCTTCGGCGATCGCCATCGCCCCATTGTCGAAGCGAATCGTCACCACTGAGGTATCGAGCAACCCTTTATCTTTAAAGTCAGGACGCACCAGCGCATCGGCCTGGGCATAGACCTCAACCGGCCTGGCGCCGTGATTGAAGTGCAGCAGCGTGTCGAAATCGTGGATCAGCGTCTCAAGAAAAATGGTCCACTGCGGGATCGGCGCCGGATCGTGCAAACGCGGATCGCGCGTGACGGAACGGCTCAGCTGCGTGGTGCCGTTCTCCCCCGCTTTCACCGCGGCGATAGCAGCGGCGAAGCCGGAATCAAAGCGGCGGTTAAAGCCAACCTGCAGCACCACGCCAGCCTGTTTCGCCGCCGCAATCGCGCTGTCGGCTTCATCCAGCGTCACCGCCATCGGCTTTTCGCAAAACACATGCTTGCCCGCGCGAGCGGCTGCGATCACCCACTCGGCATGGGTGCGCGCCGGTGATGCAATCGCCACGGCGTCAATGTCAGGATCCTGCAGCAGCGCATGCAGATCGCTATAGGCCTTTGTAACGCCCAGCCTGTCGGCCAGCTTCTGTGCCGCGCCCGGCTGCGGATCGGCAACCGCCGCCAGCACCGCGCCCGGCACGCGATACGCCAGGTTTTCGGCATGAAAGCTGCCCATGCGGCCAGCGCCAATCAGTCCAACGCGTAGAGTTTTCATCTTCATCATCGCTCCTTGTTATTTCGATTTCGCCCATTCGGGCGCGGAAGGGTGTTCAGCAGACCGCTGCGCCGTAGTGGCGAAGCGGCGAGATTTGGCCAGCATGAGCGGCTCGATTCGCTCCAGAGAAACGCCGCGCGTTTCCGGCAAAAAGCGGCGTACGAACCAGAACGCTACCAGGCAGCCGCAGGCGCAGATCATTAAGGGAAAAGCGCCGTGGAAATGGTTCATCAGCAGCGCGCTGCGGTTCATCATCGGGAAGCTCTGGGTAACGATAAAGTTCGCCACGTACATGGAGGAGAAGGCGAACCCCATTGCCACGGCGCGCATGCGGTGTGGAAAAATTTCGGATATCAGCAGCCAGGCGCCCAGGCTCCATGAGAGGCCGAAAATCAGGATAAACCCCACCAGCCCTGCGACCGGCAGCAGATTGTTGACCTGCGCGATAAAGGCCCAGGAGGTGAATGCGAGACAGAAGGCGCAGCCGAGCGCGCCCCAGCGGAGCAGCAGCGTACGGCCTGCGCGGTCGACCACGCTCAGGCAGATTGCCACGCCTACCATCAGCGCCAGGCCGAGGAAAATGCTCTGGAACAGCGAGGCCTGCGTGCCGCCGGCGATGTTTTGCAGTAAGGAGGGGGCATAGTAAAGCAGGATGTTGATGCCGGAGACCTGCTGCAAGACGGCGATGGCGCAGCCAATCAGCAGAATATAGCGGGCGCGCGCGTCGCGCAGGATGCCGCGTCGATCCGCCTGCGCGTCGGGCGCGTGCTGCGACGCCAGAATTTCCTGCAGCAGATTTTCAGCGTGCTGCGCGGTGGAGAGACGCGTCAGTATCTGTCGCGCGCGCGCCGTGTGGCCCTTCAGTGCCAGCCAGCGCGGCGACTCCGGCATAAAGGGGACCAGCAGCAAAAACAGCGCGCATGGCACTACGCCAGAGGCGAGCATCCAGCGCCAGCCTTCGCTAACAATCCAGGCGTGCGGCATGCCGCGCGCAATCAGATAATTCACCACGTACACCGTTACCTGACCGCCGACCATCAGCATCTGCTGCAGGCCAAGCATGCGGCCGCGCCAGTCCTTGGGCGAAATTTCGGCAATATAGAGCGGCGTAATCGCCGAGGCCATCCCCACCGCCAGCCCGCCAATCAGGCGATACACCACAAAGCCAGCCAGCGACGTCGCCAGCGCCGAACCGAGGGCGGAAACAATAAACAGGATGGCGGTAACGATCAGGGTCGACTTACGGCCAATGCGATCGGAGAGGTAGCCGACGCCCCATGCACCAAACACACAGCCGAGAATAACGTTTGAAACAGCCCATCCGCTCTCCCAGGGGGAGAGGTCAAGATGTTCCGTTAGCGGCTCTATCACGCCGGAGATGACCGATGCGTCATAGCCGAGGATCACCCCGCTGAGCGAGGCAACGGCGCAGATAAAAACAATCAGCCGTAAATTATGTTTACGCATAAATAGTTATTTCCCTTTTGTTGCCAGTGACTTCTGTCTGCCCTTAAGAGTGCAAAAGCAGTGCCAACGACAAAAGAGGGAAATTTGTGAGCCGTAACACGGTGTGCGCTCACAATCTGGCAACAAAATTTACATGTCAACTTCACATGTAAATAAAATGGACATTCGATCTTCAGCAGGAGCCTTGTATGCACGTCATAGAACGTTTGCCGTTTAAAGATGAGAGCGATCCCATCTTCAGCCTGCCCGACGGAGGCGAAGTCGCTGAATGGGATGCGCTGCTGTGGCAGGGCTGGCACAATTTTTTGCGCGGTGAAGAGCCACACTGGATGCGACGCAGCATTTTGCAGTCGTGGCAACGGTCGCAGCGGCGCGCTATCGATCCCGCCACCTTCGCCTACTGCTCGCCGCCCGACGAGGAGCTGGCGTCGATTCTGGAACAGAATGCCGAGCTTATTCTGGTGGCGCGCAAGGTGATGGAAAATCTGCTGGCCTATAACCCGGATGGTCACATTAACCTGACCGACGCACAGGGGGTGACGCTGCACTACTGCGGCGCCGACCTGACGCCGGTAGGCAGCATCCTGCGCGAAGAGGTACTGGGCACCAACTGCACGGCGCGCTGCCTGATTGAACAGCGGCTGGTCTACGTGCTGAGCGGGGAAAACTGGAAAATAGATTTGCGCAAGCGCCATCGGCAATGTGCCGCCGCGCCCGTGCGCGACGCCAGCGGCCAGCTGATCGGCGTGCTGACGCTGACGGCCACGCCCGATAATTTCAACGCGCATACGCTGGGCACGGTGCAGGCGGCAGCCGATGCGGTCGGCCAGCAGCTGACGCTGCGCCGCCTGCTTGCCGAGCAGCAGTCGATTCTGGAAACCCTCAACGAGGGGGTGATTGTTTACGACCGGCACGGCAGGATCAAAACCCTGAACCGCTACGCGAGACAGATATTCACTGACCTGGATGCGGGGGCGGATACCATTGACGCGCTGCTGCGGCCGCAAACGGCCTCGCTGCTGAGCATGCCGTTCTGCAACGATCGCGAAGTGCAGTTTATGCCGCAGAATGGCCCGCCGCTGTCCTGCCTTATCTCCCTGATGCCCGCGCCGGACGGAGGACGCGTGCTGTCAGTACGCGAAAACCAGCGCATCCGTGCCATTACGCGCCGCGTGATGGGAGCAAGAGCCAGCTACACCTTTGAGATGATCCGCGGCTACGCGCCGCCGCTTCAGCAGGCGATTCAGAAAGCGCGGGCCAGCAGCCGCAGCGACAGTACCGTGCTGCTGAGCGGCGAGAGCGGAACCGGCAAGGAGCTGTTTGCCCAGGCGATCCATAACGCCAGCCCGCGCAGCCAGGAGCCGTTTATCGCGCTGAACTGCGGCGCGCTGCCGCGCGATCTGGTGCAGAGCGAGCTGTTTGGCTATGTCGACGGCGCCTTCACCGGCTCGCGGCGCGGCGGATCGCCGGGCAAGTTCGAACTGGCGGACGGCGGCACGCTTTTCCTTGATGAGATTGGTGAAATGCCGCTGGAAGCGCAGACCAGCCTGCTGCGCGTTTTGCAGGAGGGCGAAGTGGTGCGCATCGGCGCAGCGCATCCTGTAAAGGTGAACGTGCGCATTATCGCCGCGACCCATACGCACCTGCTGGACGCGGTAGAGAAAGGCGCCTTTCGTCGCGACCTCTTTTACCGTCTGAACGTTATTTCGCTGGAGATCCCGCCGCTGCGCGAGCGCCGCGACGATATTCCCGACCTGGTTAATACCTTTATTCAGACGCTCTGCGCGCGCCTGAAGCGTATTCCGCCTGTCGTGGTGCCAGAGGCGATGGCCTGCCTGCAGGCGTGGGGCTGGCCCGGCAACGTACGCGAGCTGGAAAACCTCGTCGAACGCATGGTGAATCTCTGCGAAGGTCTGGAGATCGCCGTATGCGACCTGCCGGCATCGCTGCAGCAGCCAGACACCCTCTCCACTGCTGGCGCATCCGCCTCGTAACAGGATCAGGCGCGCCAGCATGTCTTGCAGGTGATTGAGCAGCACAACGGCAACCTGCGGCAGTCTGCGCAGCGGCTGGGCATTTCCCGCACCGCGCTCTATAACAAGCTAAACGCATGGAACGTCGATTACGGTAAACTGCGCCGCTAGCGGGCCGATTTTTCGCTGGGGAGATTACCTGATGGCTGGAGACTGAAGGCCAGGAAGTGGCACGCTGTTCGCCTGCGCCGTCATAATAATGAAAACCCGTTTCAATAAATTATTGGTGAAAAACAGCCATTTAAAGTGCCGCATGGAAATCAAAAGGCAAAATGTTATAAACTTGATAAGCTAATCAGGCGCAAAGCGATTTTTTTCTGCAACCGTGATGTTGCACAGGGCAACATGCCTGCCCGCGACGCAATCGCTCAGGGTCGCGTTTTCGCCTGCGCCCAGATCAAACTAAATAATGCGATGGCAATATGAGCAAAAACGATGACGAAAAGCTGGTAGATATTTTGACAGGCGAAGCCGTAATGGTGTTACTGGCGCAGGATTCGCCCGTTTTTGCTGAGCACGTTGTGGCGCAACTTCAGGCGATGGCGGCGTCTGAGCGCAACCCCATCAGGCTGCAAGCATTTCAGCGCGCGATAGCCGGGCTGAACAGCGCAATGGCCCAGTCGGACCAGAACAGCGCCTCCTCTGATAACGACAACTGGCAGGAGAGCGAGCCCACTCTTCACTGATAGCCGCCGTTATGACCTGATTTTTTCAGCGACAAAGCGTGCTGCATCACGATAATTTTTCTGCAGCAGCGCATCAGCTGTCTCATCAGCCTGTAGTTTGAGCTGCGTGCTCAGTTCCGCCAGCTCAAGCGGCTTTCCCGCTTTCAATAGCAGCGACGCTATCTCTCCGATAGCTGCATGAATATCGTCTGAATCTGCTGCTTTTTCGGTGCTCACAACGCCTTTGTCCATACTGGTCATTATCGCTCTTAGTCCCTGAAAGTTGCGCCTGGGGATATCGCTAGATTCGGACGATCAGGGAATCGCCTTTATCAGCTTCTGCCGCAGGGCGGCAACCCGGCTGGTGAGATCGGACAGCTCCTCAAGCGGCGTATCCATCACGGAGATCATATCCGCCGGCACGCCAGCGGCCTCGGTTTTCAGCGCGGTTCCCGCTGGCGTCAGCGTAATCAATACGCGACGCTCGTCATGTCCGCTATCGCGCCGTCTGTTAATCAGGCCCGCCTGCTCCAGCCTTTTAAGCAGCTGGCTCAGCGTGCCCGAATCAAGATGGACGCGCGCCCCCAGTTCAGAGACGGTGACATTGTCGGTTTCCCACAGCGCCAGCAGAACCAGATACTGGGGATAGGTCAGTCCGAGCGGCTTCAGACGCGACTGATAGAGTTTGGTCATCGCCAGCGACGCGGAGTAGAGCGCGAAACAGAGAAACTGATCGACGGTAACCGGCGCGCTGCCTTGCGAAGTGTTGCCGCAGGTTTCGGGTAATTCTTCATTCATGGTATTGCTGTTTATTATCCAGTCGAAAGAGGACGGCACGGTGTTGTCCTGTGATGACGTCATAATATTGAATCAAATTAAATTGATGTCAACCTACTGGCGCCGAGGCCGCTCTGATTATGCGAAATGTCCTGCCTGGTGGCCAGCGTGCGCTGCTGCAGGGCATGACGGGCCCTGCTGCAGCGCCAGTCAGTGGTAGTCGATCCGCACCACCGCCTTTGACTTTTGCGGGTTCAGGTAAGTCAGGCTGACCTTCTCCACGCCAGGCAGCGTAACCTCGCCCTGCGCCACCTGCTGAATGCCGATTTGCTGGGTATGAACGCCGTTATTGCCCCGGCAGGCGAAGGTGATACGGCTGGCGCCTGGAGTTAACTGGCAGGGATCCTGCGCGATTGCGCCGCTAAACGTCAGAGAACCGCCTGGCGTCAGAGGCGCGGCAAAAGCGGAATTAAACAGCATAAGAAACGCCAGACCAAGACCAGCACTTACTTTTGCAGCGGACGATGTCATTAACAGACTCCTCAGAGACGTTCGTCCGTGAAAGAGATAATGCGATCCTTTATGGCATTGAATGGCAGAGCGTGACTCTCGTTATCACTGGCACTATAAGTAACAGTATATTCACGAAGATGAAAAGCTGCCTGCTAATTAAGAAGGGATGTATCTGGCGTGAAAGAGACGGCGATGCCTGTCCGGCATCGCCGTCGCGCTTTAGTCGATCAGTTTATCCAGGGAGAGCGGCAGATCGCGAATGCGCTTGCCGGTGGCGTGATAGACGGCGTTGCTGATGGCCGCCGCCATGCCCACAATACCCAGCTCGCCGACCGCTTTGCCGCCCATCAGAGTGGCGTGGTGGTCCGGCTCACCGACATCGATGGTGACGATCTCCGGCACGTCCGCATTCACGGCGATCAGGTAGTCCGCCAGATTGTTATTGATGACGCGGGCGTTGCGCGGATCGATGACGCCCCCTTCCAGCAGCGCCTGGCCTAGCCCCATCACCATGCCGCCAATCCACTGGCTGCGCGCCAGCTGCGGGTTATAGAGTCGGCCGCTGTCAAACGCGGAGACCAGCCGTTTGACCCGCACGGTGCCGAAATCTTCGTCGACGCGCACCTCAACGAACTGCGCCCCCCAGCTGTGCGCGGAAAAGGCTTCAGGACGCGTCATTTTCGACATTGAGTGCACCGCCTCATCGCGATCCTCTTCGCTCTCCTCCTCAGAGAAGGTGCCGGAGACCACGGAAAGCGTCAGCGAATCGTTCAGCTTCACCAGTTTATCATAGGGAACAGCACGCTCAGGCTGGTTCTTTACGCGTACCGCGCCGTCGCGCAGTACCAGCTGCTCGCGTGCCGTCTGAAACAGCGGGGAGCCGGGCGATTCGGTCGCCAGGGTAAAAAGTTTCTCGCGCATCGCTTTTGCCGTCTTGTGCACCGCGGCGGTGAGATTGCCCGCCAGCTGCGAGCCGCCCGCGACGCCGGCGCGCGGCAAATCGGTATCGCCCAGCTCAACGCGGATCTGGCGCGAAGGGATCTGCAGCACTTCGGCGGCGGTCTGCGCCAGGATGGTATAGGTGCCGGTGCCGATATCCGCCCCGGCGCTCTGCACCACCAGACTGCCGTCGCTGTGGAAAATCAGCTTTGCTTCGGCGGGCGAGCGGCTGACCGGGTAGGTCGCCGTCGCCATGCCCCAGCCAATCAGCTCGCGTCCTTCGCGCATTGAGCGCGGCGCCATGCTGCGCCGGTCCCAGCCAAAGGCTTCAGCGGCGGCGGCGTAGGCCTCTTTCAACCGGCGCGTGCTCCAGGGGGCGTTCAGCTGATAGTCACGATCGGCCCAGTTGCGCAGGCGGAACTCAAGCGGATCGATATCCAGCGCGTAGGCCATCTCGTCCATCGCCACTTCCAGTCCAAAGGCGCTCGGGTTCTCGCCCGGCGCGCGCATCCAGCCTGGCGTGACGGTGTTGATCGCCGCCACATAGTGACGTGAATAGACGTTCGGTACCGCGTAGAGACGGCCCGTCACTTTGTTGGTGCCCTCGGCGAAGGTATCGATCAGCGAGGTGTCGCTGAGACCGTCATGGATAATGGCCAGAATTTTGCCGTCGCGCGAGGCGCCCATCTCAAGGTTCTGAATCGTTGCCGGACGGCCGCCGAGCCCGGTAAAGGTCTGCGGCCGGGTTAAAGAGACTTTGACCGGTCGCCCCAGCGCGCGCGAGGCGACGCAGGCGAGCGCCACATGGGTATAAGGCACCGGCTTAGAGCCGAAACCGCCGCCCACGTAGGGGGAGATGATGCGCACCTGGTCAACCCCGATGCCCAGCCATTCGGCGATCTCGGTCTGCGCGCCCATCACCCACTGGCTCGGTTCCCAGACTGTCATTCGCTCATCCTGCCAGGAGGCGACGCAGGCGTGCGGCTCCATCGGCATGTTGTATTCGCGCGGCGTCGCGTAACGCCCTTTGATTTTAACCTCCGCCTGCGCCATCGCCTGATGGGCATCGCCAAGATCGATATTGGTGCCGCTGCTCTCTTTACGCGCGGCGCGCGGATCGTCCGGGTAGATCAGCGCCGCTTCAGTTTCATACTCCACCTCCACCAGGGTGGCAGCCCAGGTCGCCTGCTCGAAGCTCTCCGCCACCACCAGGCCGATATTCTGGCCGTTATGGATAATCTTATCGTCCTGAATCGGCGTATAGGTGGACTGCGCCGCGCCGCCGTCGGCGATGGCGGTCGGCTTATTGATTTTCAGGCTGTTGAGGTGGGTGTAAACCGCCAGCACGCCCGGTGCCTGACGCGCCTTTTCGGTGTCCATGCGGGTGATGCGTCCGCTGGCGACGGTGGACTGGATCACCACGCCGTACGCCGTGTTTTCCGGCTGGTGCTCAACTGCATAGCGCGCTTCGCCGGTCACCTTGACCACGCCGTCACCGCGCTCGCGCTTTTCGCCCAGCGCCTGATAACTCTTTTCTGCCGTATCCATTGTTAATCCTCTTAGTTCGGCCTGTTAAGCCATGCCGCCCGCTTTCATCAGCGCGCGTGCGATGGCGCGCGGCGCCAGCAGTTTCTTGTGCTGGTTCTGCGGCAGTAGCTCGGCGTCCTGCACGACCAGCTCGGCGGCGCGACGCAGGGTCTGCTCGCTGAACGGCTGACCGCGCAGCGCCCCCTCAACGTGCCGCGCCCGCCAGGGTTTTGTCGCCACGCCGCCGACGGCGACGCGCAGATCGCGGATGTGGTCGCCATCCAGCTCAATGCCGACCGCCGCGCTGGCAGCGGCAAACTCATACGAACTGCGATCGCGCACTTTCAGATAGTGGGACTGGTGCAAGGCTGGCGTTAAGGGCAGCTCCACCGCGACGATCATCTCGTCCGGGGCCAGATCGTGCTCCAGATGCGGCGTGTCGCCCGGCAGCAGGTAGAACTCATCAATGGGAATGCGGCGTTCACGCTGTGCGGCGTTGCGCACGACCACCACTGCCTCGAAGGCGGTCAGCGCCACCGCCAGGTCACCGGGATAGACCGCGATGCAGCTTTCGCTGGTGCCCAGAATGGCGTGGTTACCGTGGACGCCGTCGCGCGCGGCGCAGCCAGATCCCGGCTGGCGTTTGTTGCAGGCGGAAAAGGTATGGGGATCGCGGAAATAGACGCAGCGGGTGCGCTGTAGCAAATTGCCGCCTATCGACGCCATGTTGCGCAGCTGCGGCGATGCCGCCTGCCACAGGCTGTCATAAATCGCAGGCGCCTTTAGCCGGCATTCAGGATGATTCTCTACCTCGCTCATACGCGCCAGTGCGCCGATGCGCAGCGTATCCGCCGTAAAGGCGATTTCGCGCATCTCCGCAAGCGAGTTAATGTCGATGAGCGCGGCGGGCTGCTCGACGTCGCATTTCATCAGATCGATTTGGGTGGTTCCGCCTGCCAGAAAGCGGCTGCCCGCACGCTGTTTCTGCCGCAGCGCGTCATCCGCGTCGCTGACGCCGACGTAGTCGAATGGGTTCATCTCGCCTCCTTGCTGAGATCGGCGGCCGCCTGCTGGATCGCCTCGACGATATTGGGATAGGCGCCGCAGCGGCAGAGATTGCCGCTCATATATTCACGTATCTCATCCGCCGAACCGGCGTGCCCTTCGTCAATGCAGGCCACGGCAGACATAATCTGCCCTGGCGTGCAGTAGCCGCACTGAAAGGCATCGTGTTCGATAAAGCGCGCCTGCACCGGATGCAGGGTGCCGTCGGCCTGCGCCAGCCCTTCGATGGTGGTGACCGACTGGCCGTTAGCCTGGGCCGCCAGCGTCAGGCAGCTCAGCACCCGTTTTCCATTGATGAGCACCGTACAGGCGCCGCACTGTCCCTGGTCGCACCCTTTTTTGGTGCCGGTCAGCGTCAGGTGCTCGCGCAGCGCGTCAAGCAGGGTGACGCGGGGATCCACCCGCATCGTATGCGGTTGCCCGTTGATTTCCAGCTGGAGTTGTAGATTTTCAGACATAGCTCGTTTCCAGTATTTAACGGATTTTAAAATGGGGTGTTATGCACGTTATGAGGGGGTCTGTTGTGGTGTGCAATCCGTTAAGTCTAGACGGCTAAGCGAAAGCGGGGTTGTCTGTTTCTGGAAATCTGTTGCCTGATTCTCCCGATAGCGACTCAAGCGGGTTGAGGCTAGTCATAAAAAGGGAACCGGCCGCTGCGGCGGGTTCCCTGCTGGCGGTGCGTTCCGCTGGCGTCAGGCGATCTCGGCGATGGCGTACTCGCGTGCTATCGCCGCGGTCTCCCTGCCCCAGGCCGAGGCTTTGGTTCTGACCTGGTGCATATCAAAAGTCTGTTGGCTGGTAAACAGCTCCTCTACCGACCAGATCAGCGGATCCGACGTCTCCTTCACCTCGAAGTTAAGGCAGCCTGACTCTTCTTTCGTCAGCCTGATATGGTCGGGCAGATAACGGCGCACCAGCGCCGCCTCTTCGCTGTTTTTACAGATTAACCGGCCACTAAGCTTAATCATCGTTTTCCCTTCTGTTACGTTATGTCCCTTGTTTTTACTACGAAAACCTGACGTTGCGCCATCCCGACGCTGCGCTCAGGGCGCGAATACCGCGCGTACGCAGCCCTCCTCTTTATGCTTGAACATCTCATAGCCGCGCGGCGCCTCCTCCAGCGAAAAGCGGTGTGTCGCCATAAAAGCGGGATTGAGCTCGTTCTTCGCCACGTGATCCAGCAGCCGGTGCATATAGCGCTGGCCGTGCTGCTGCGCGGTGCGGATCGTCAGGCTTTTGTTGATCATCAGCCCCAGCGGAAACTTATCCATCACGCCATACACGCCGAGGATCGCGATATTACCGCCCTTGCGGCAGGCATAGAGCGCCTGACGCAGGGCGGCGCCGACGTCGGTTTCCAGATGCAGCAGCTGTTTGGTTTTATCGTAAACCTGGCTCAGCCCCTCGCCGCGCGCCTCCATGCCGACAGCGTCAATACAGCTGTCCGGGCCGCGGCCGCCGGTCAGCTCCAGTAGCGCCTCGTTGATATCGACCTGGGTGTAGTCGAGCGCTATGCTGCCGGCATAGTCGCGCGCCATCGCCAGCCGCTCCGGGTAGCGGTCGATGCCGATCACCTGATGCGCGCCCATCAGCCATGCGCTTTGCTGCGCCATCAGGCCTACGCCGCCGCAGCCCCACACCACCACGGTGTCGCCGGGATGAATATTGCAAAAATCTGCGCCCATATAGCCGGTCGGCACCGCGTCGGAGAGAAACAGCGCCTGCTCGTCAGTTACGCCTTCCGGCACGATAAAGCAGTCGTTGTCGGCGAAGGGCACGCGGACATATTCGGCGTGCGAGCCAGCGTAGCCGCCAAAGGCGTGGCTATAGGCGTAAATGCCGCCGGTCGGATGCCCCAGCACCGTTTCCCCCTTCTCCCACTGCGGGTTGGTGTTGTCGCAGCAGGAGGGCAGCTGATGCTGACAGTACCAGCAAGAGCCGCAGGAGATAAACGAGGGCACCACGACGCGATCGCCGCGGCGAATATTTTTCACCGCGCTGCCGACCTCTACCACCTCGCCCATAAATTCATGCCCGAGAATATCGCCCTCGCGCATGCTGGGGATCAGCCCGTCGATGACGTGAAGATCGGAGCCACAGGTGGTGGTCAGACGAACGCGAATAATCGCGTCATGGGGATTAAGCAGGCCGGGATCGGCCACTGTTTCCACGCTGAGATTGTTTACGCCGTTCCAGCAGAGTGCGCGCATCTATTTCTCCTTATCCTGACGGTCGGCATGGCGGCCAGCAGGCTGGCCGACAAGCGTAGGAATTTCGCCGGTTTCGGCCAGACTTTTAAAGCGATGCAGCGCTTTGCTGACCATCTCTTTAGGCAGCAGATCGAAAAAGGTCGTGACCTTTTTGCCCAGCGCGCCACCCGGCGGCGTGAAGCGCAGCGTCAGCGCCAGTTCGGTTCCCCACTCGCCGGGCGCCGGGCGCAGCAGCAGCTCGCCCTCGTTGGGGATATCCGCGCCCTCCAGCGACTGCCAGACGATGATCTCCCCTGGCTGCGCCTCGACGATGCGGCTCTCCCAGGCGTAGTGTTTGCCGAGCGGCCCGTCGATCTGCCACCGCGCGTCGCTTTTGTTAACAGGCGTGATGGTCGCGAAATGGCTCATGATGCGCGGTAAGGTGTCGGGTGCCAGCCAGAGCGCGAATAGCTCTTCGGCGGGCCGCCCGACAGTTATCCAGCGTCGCAGCGAGATCACATCAGCCGCGGCTTCAGGGTGTGAGTTTTTGGCCAAAAGATCCTCCCGTAGGGCGCAAACAGGCGATGAACACAATTTGAGTTAAGTTCAGAGGATCGGATATTGCGAGCGTAACCGCAGGCGAAGAGGCGCGTGCGAGGAGTGAGAAAAGCCGGGAACCTTCCCCGGCCAAGGTTATGGCTGGCTGTTTTGCCAGTGACGTTCGCAGTGTTCGCGCGCTTCCGCAGGTAAATCTCGCAGCTCCGGCAGGCTGTCGCCGGAGCCGTAATCCATGGCGACGGCCACCTCTTTTTGCTCATCTCTGGCCGCGAAGGTGAGCTTCTCGTCCAGTTTTTCCCATTCGCCGTCGTGCTGACGATAAATCAGCGCATAGGTCGGCGTTTTTTCGTCGTCGCCGTAGATTTCATATTTCTGCTCGGGCGCGTCGTCAGGGCCGAACTGCAGCGTTTCGATCAGGGTTGCATCAGTCATTGCGTTCTCCTCCGTGGTTAAGCAGTAAGGGTAGCTCAACAAAGATAAAGGGGTGGCAGAGCTGACTCAGATGCGTATCCTGACCTGCTAAGCTAATCGCGCTAAAACGAGGTAAAACGTGATATCCCAAAAGAGAGCGACGCTCACTGGCCTGCTGGCTATTGTGCTATGGAGCGCCATTGTTGGTCTGATTAAAAGCGTCAGCGAGGGCTTCGGGCCGGTTGGCGGCGCGGCGCTGATCTACAGCTTTAGCGCCGCACTGCTGCTGTTTACCGTCGGCTTCCCCAACGTTCGCTCCTTTCCGCGGCGCTATTTGATCGTCGGCAGCCTGTTATTTGTCAGTTACGAAGTTTGCCTGTCGCTGTCGCTCGGCTTTACCCACAGCGGTCGTCAGGCGATCGAGGTCGGTATGGTAAATTATCTCTGGCCTGGCATGACAATTGTGCTGGCGGCGATGGTTAACCGACAAAAAACCAGTCCGCTGATTATTCCAGGCCTACTGCTGGCTGTGGCAGGGATCTGCCGCGTGCTGGGCGGCGAGCAGGCTTTTTCCCCTGGCGAGATGGGCAGCAACATTATGGATAATCCGCTCAGCTATGGGCTGGCGTTTGGTGGCGCAGCGATTTGGGCAGTTTATTGCGTGGTAACAAAAAAAATGGCCAACGGCAGCAACGGCATTACGCTGTTTTTTATTCTGACCGCGTTAACTCTGTGGGTGAAATTTTGGCTGTCGCCGCAGCCGCCCTTCGCTGTTTCGACGCAGGCGGTGCTGGCTCTGGCGCTGGCCGCAATGGCGATGGGATTTGGCTATGCTGCCTGGAATACCGGCATTCTGTACGGCAACGTTAATTTGCTGGCTGCCGTCTCCTACTTTATTCCGATCTTCTCCTCGGTACTGGCGGCATTTCTGCTGAATTCACATCTGACGTTGTCATTCTGGCAAGGGGCCGCGATGGTGAGTCTGGGGTCGCTGCTCTGCTGGTGGTCAACCCGCACCTCAGTGAGCGGCAAAGTCGCGCGCAAGATTTCTCAGGATTGAAGAGTGACTTACGGCACGCGCGCCCGTCGCGCGGCCCGTGTAAAAACCAGGGTTATCCAGGCAACGCTATGTAAAGCGCTAAGGTTGAGAAAAAGAAACAGATAAGTTTATTTCTTTTCTCATAATGAAACGGTGATGGAAAAGCGCTGGCGACGAAGCATCAGTAGTGTGGCGATAAAAGAGACCGGTTTTTATTATTGTTCCAGCCAGTGACAATGAAAATATTACAGTGCCCGGTTAACAGGGTTAATATGCCTTGCGCCTGTTTATCGCTGAAATATCATACCAGTCAGAGGAACGGTAGCCGGGCACCAAAAAGGCAATGTTGACCTGGGGTTTAACAGCAAAGTAATAAAGTTGTCGCTGTGGTGTCTGCGCACCACAAATCATGAAACGTATGACTGATGTAACTTTCCTTGCTTGCGCCCTTACCGGGCGCTTTTTTATTTACGGCTTATGCAAATAAGCCGAGCACGCCAAAAAGAGTCTTGCTTGTTGATATTTAATTTAGCACCGCCATGTTTTAATCACCTCACTCAGGCTTGCTTTTATGCTCGCAAACAGGGTGTTTCATTGCTAATAATTAGCAGCGCTCCTTAAGAGGAGCGCTTTTTTTCTTGCCGACTTTACGATTCGCCTTCAGTCTGTCTCTACCTCTTTCCCTCGCAGATCCCAACCGCTAAAAAGCGAAGGCAGCATCAGGCACTGCGAATGGCCTTAAGCGCCTGTGCTTTGCGCGCCTTTATTCGCCAGACCATCCACAGCAGTCCAAACCAAAAAGGCATAGCGCAAAGCGCGGCCAGCGTATCGGGATCGAAGACCATAATGGCGACCGAAAAGGCGAAGAACAGCAGGCTCATCCAGCTCATGATGATGCCCGCTGGCATCTTAAACCGCGACTGCGCATGAAGCTCCGGGCGCTGCTTGCGGTAAGCCAGATAGGCCACCAGGATCATGGCCCAGCTGTAGATCACCAGTATCGCCGCAAGCGTAGAGACGATGGTAAACAGCGTCATCACGTTCGGCACCAGAAACAGCAGCAGCGTGCCGCTCAGCATGCAGAAGCAGGAGAAAAGCAGGCTGCGCACGGGAATGCGCGTGCTTCTCGACAGGATGCGAAACTGCCGGTGCGCATGCTTTTCCACCGATAAGCCGTAAAGCATTCGCGTACTGGAATAGACGCCGCTGTTGGCGGATGACATGGCAGAGGTGAGCGCCACAAAGTTGATAATCGCCGCGGCGGCAGGCAGGCCCGCTTTGGCAAAAAGGCTCACGAACGGGCTGACGTCGGGAGAGATCGCCGCCCAGGAGGTGACGGCGATAATCACCACCATCGACAGCATATAAAAAATGATGATGCGCAGCGGGATTGCATTGATCGCCTTCGGCAAGATTTTTTCTGGATCCCGCGTTTCGGCGGTCATGGTGCCAAGCAGCTCAATGCCGGTATAGGAAAAGATGGCGATCTGAAAGCCCGCCAGGAAGCCCGTCACCCCGTGCGGCAGAAATACCGCCGGATCGGAGAGATGATGCAGCGAGGCCTGCACGCCGTCGGGCGAGGTCCAGCCCGTGGCCACCATCCAAAGGCCGGTAAAGATGAGCGCAACGATAGCGATCACCTTGATCAGGGCAAACCAGAACTCCGCTTCGCCGAACAGCCTGACCGACAGCAAATTAAACATGCAGAGCAGGCCCAGCGTGATGAGTGCCGGTATCCAGGCGGACATTTCAGGGAACCAGTACTGCATATAACCCCCGCAGACCACCACGTCGGCAATGCAGGTGACTACCCAGCTCAGCCAGTAGGACCAGCCCAGATAAAAGCTCGCTTTGGGACCCAGATAATCCGCGACGAAGTCGGCGAAGGAGCGATAGTCGAGCTTTGATAACAGCACCTCCCCCATTGCGCGCATTACCATATACACAAAAAATCCCACCAGCGCGTAAATGATGAGAATTGAGGTGCCCGCCACGGCGATGTTCTTACCCGCTCCCATAAACAGTCCGGTGCCAATTGCACCGCCCAGCGCGATCATCTGAATATGTCGCTCGCTCAGCCCGCGCTCCAGCTGCGGCGAGGAGGAGGCGTTAGCCGGCGGCCTAAGCGGTTCTTTTTCAGTCATGCCGGTTCCTTTTATTTTTCCGTTTATTTAACGACGCAGAAGAACCGCGCAATAAATATTAGTTATCGCGCTCTCTTTTATAAGTGGAATAGAAAAAAGCTGAACTGTTGCGCTGCGTTTTATTAACTATCTCTGTTTCTTCCGCATCGGATGACCGCATCCTGGCTACCGGCTGTAACAAAGTCAACACAAGTACACCTCATTCTATTCACTTTTTGACACCTCTCAAAGATCTGAAAAAATTGACGAAAGCCAGGATTATGCAATCAGGGCCCCGAAATCTGCATAATTATGCATCGCAATGAGGTAGCTAAAGATGCGTAATTATTCAGAATGAATTGTCGAAACCTGAACAGCCGAATTTGCTTCGGCAGCGATCATCAAAGCAGGCGAAGTGAATTAAGGACTGATGCATTTCCGCCGGGTAAAAAAAGCGCTGCGGGGAGGATCTGCCTGAATGGCAGGATGCAAGAGCCCTTCAATTTTTATTAAAAGTAAAACGGTAGCGCCTGACGCCTTACCAGGAAAGCCCTTTAAACAGGCGGCCAGCGATACAACGGTGGGAATAGCTACAGAGGCTCACAGGGATCAGGAGGGGTCATCCGTATCGAGAAGAATGACTGAGCGAAAAGCCGCTATTACTGTTGATGCCAGCCTGTCGCCTCAGGCCGACAGGCTGGCATCGAAACGTCAGAACGCATCAGCTTCCGGCAGGCGATGGCCGGTCTGCCCGGTCCGTTCGCGCAGCTCCAGGATTTCCTGACAGCCGACACAGGTAGTGACTGAGGGCAGCAGCTCGCGCCGCTCTGCCGGAATCTCTTCTCCGCAGTTCTCACAGGTGGTGCGGCCAGGACGCGCCAGTCGACGACGAATCGCCTCGACCTCAGCGGTTTCGGTAAGGGAGATAACCTCCATCGCCTCATCAATGATGTCTGCCATATCTCGCATCTCGTACAGAAACTTTGCGTAAAATAATTAAGAGTCAGACGCTCTGCTGATATATCGGTGCAGATAACAGACACAGCGCTGACAGAATAAAGCAAGCGGTAACATGTCAGCCTGTCGGTTTTATCCTGCAGCCCAGGATAAACTGCTTTCATACAGCACAAGGGCTAAAAGCGTGACGCTACCCCAGAAGCCGAGGCTCAGTAATAAGATAAGCCGCCAGGCATCGCTGCATGAACAATCTGACAGTTTGCTTTTCATCTTCTTCACCTTATTTGGCCGGTCGATTTCGTCGGCCCGCTTAATAAAAGATGTGCCGCCTGAGTAGAGCGTAAAGGGCCACGGCTAAATCCTTTCTCAACAGCGCGCCTGGCCGCAGCGATAAGTTTGATATACATCAATAAAAATTCGCTTTATGCCTCCTGAGATCGGAAGTTATTTTTATAACCTTAACCGGGAATGAAACTCTCTTTTCTGACCTTCGCAAAAAGCAGGTATTTAATATTTTTTTATACTATTATTCTCCGCCTTCTTTATCTGTCAGAGAGTTTTTTGTGTGCCACTCATCTGTTCCTCGCCGCACGCCATTCGAACGCGTGATGCACGCCGTCGTGTTTGAGGTTGTCGCAAATAGTCTGGTGTTTACCATTTTAACAAGACTGGCTTCTGCAGCCCCTGCGCAGTCAGCCGTGTTGACGCTGGTTTCTTCCGCCGTGGCAATGGCGTGGAACTATCTCTTTAACCTGCTGTTCGATATAGCACAGCAGCACTTTGGTTTTAAGAAAGGGTTCGCGGTACGCACGCTGCATGCGCTTTTGTTTGAAGCGGGATTGCTGCTGATATTGATCCCTTTTGCCGCCTGGTGGCTGCAGGTGTCGCTGATAAAGGCTGTACGGCTGGAACTCGGGCTGGTGCTGTTTTTTCTGGTCTATACCCTGCTGTTCAACCTTGTATGGGATCTGATGCGGGTTCGGATCGGAAAAAATCTTCGCTAGGCGGCGAGAGGAATTCGTCGGCGCTAGCCTGCGCGACAGGCTCACTGTTATTCATCGGCCTGAAAGCGCAGGGGTCTTACTTTAACCGCTAGTAAACCCACACGGGATTATTCTATCACCATGATGCTCTTCGTTAACGAACTGCTGGCGTATTGTTTTTTTATTTCCGGAAAGTATCAGCCAGCCTTTATAACGCCGCAAAAAAACATATTAGATTTCAGTCAGTAAATTACTATCCCTGACGTCACCCTTGTGAAAATGTTATATCAAAAGCGTCAGGGTGTGAAATATAGACGCCAGCCTGCCGTTCCTGTCAGGCTTGATCCGGATAAGATTGACAATTATAAATGCAGCGCAGCAAAGGGATATCACGTCTGGCCAGACCATCGCTCAGCGCGTGTCTATGTTATCGGAGGAATATTGAACATAAAGACAGAGCATGACTCTCAGCAAGCTGATGGTTATTATCCGTATGATCAATGCATTATTATTGAGGCGAGATATCCTTATTCCAGCAGAGGTCTGTCATTAGCCCTTTTCGCCAGTACGGTGAGAGAGCGACACAGTAGCGAAAAACAGCGTCACTGGCGCAGGCGATGCCGTACAGGCTAAGCGCAGCCGACCGCCCGGGTTAATTAACTTTCTCTGCAATATCATTCAAGAAAAAGGAAACGGTGAATGAACAAAAATGATTATTTAAGTGAATTAAGACGCTGCCCTTCTAAAGACATCCTCGATATCGTGACCAGCTATATGCGCAAGAAAGTCCCTTCACAAGACCTCTGCTCTTTTGAAGGGGCTTACGATCACCGCAAAGCTGAGCTGATCATGAATGAAACCTTCAATGATATTCCGGCAGAGGTCTGGAGGCGGGTGAACTAGGGGATAAGCGACGTTTCAGTGACAGCTGAAGAAGAACAGGCGTCACGTTTTCAACGTGACGCCTTTTGACGATCAGAAATGGTAAGAGAGGCCGACTGTACCGCTATAGTCCGTCTTGAACACCCCGCCGAAGCTGCTCTCAACACCCGCGTTTAACGACATATTTTTAGCAATCGCCCCTTCAACGCCGACGCTTGCACGATAGCGATTGTCGGACCAGGCCTGATACTGACGGCTTGCCTGACGATCGGCGAGCGTGGTTGTCGAGCCGTTTTTCCCCGGCGAATATTGCCAGGCGATGCTGGCGGTCAGGTTAAGGTTTTTCATTCCCTCACCCAGGCCGCGTTTTTGCGCCATAACGCCGCCGGTAGCGTACCAGGGACGGGACGAGCTCAGGGAAACCTCCGCATCCTGTCCCTGCAGCGAGTAGCCTGAAAGCACGCCAGCGCTCAGGCCAACAAAAGGAGAGATCAGCAGTGAATCGTTCGCCAGGCTGAACTGATATCCGCTTCTCACGCTGCCTGCCAGCAGGGTGCTGTTGCGCTTTTTACGGGTGATCCCCAGCGCAGGATCCAGCGTTATCTCCTGGTTCAGATACATGAGGCGGCTGGCAGCGTCCGTAAACCACCCTGCGTCCGACTGCCAGGAATAGTAAGCACCAGCCGTGGCGAGGCGGTGATTTTCCTCTCCTTTGCCTTTGATTTTGCCCTGAGCGTAGCTGGCGCTAAAACCCAGCGTGTGCGCGCCGTTTTGCTTATCCCAGCCTACGTTCAGCGTCTGCTGCGTGGCGTTAAGGCCAGCGAAGCCGCCTTTGCTGTGCTCCAGCGTAGCCCAGACACCATGGTTGTCCGGCGACGCGCGCAGACGGTCGCTGCGTTTATAGAGCTGTCCGATAGCTTCGCTAAAGATGTACTGGCGCGAGGCCATCAGCGCCCGCGTGTTCTGAATAAGCGGCTGGTTATCGTGAATGGTAAACCACTCATCCGGATTGAACGCCGGTGGAGTAACGGGCTCTTCAGGCTGCACAGCGGCCTCAGTTTTCTCGTCGCTTTCCGACTGCTCTGCAGCGTTACCGGTTTGCGCGGGTTTATCCGTGCTCGTTTCTGACGTCGTTTCACCCGGCGCGGGCGCGACGGCGTCAGGCTGCGGTGCGCTGTTGTCCTGAGCGGGTGTGTCTGCGTCAGGCTGCGGCGTGGTGCTGTCCTGTGCGGGCTTGCCTGCATCGGGCTGCGGTGGGGTGTTGTCCTCTGCGGGCGTGTCGCTGTCGGCATCCGGCGCAGGTTTCTGTGGCGCAGGCGGGTCGGTTTCGGGCGGCGCGGGCGCTGTTGGCGTATCCGGCTGCGTCTGATTACGTTCCAGCACCCACAGCACCCTGTCGTTCTCCTCTTTTACCTGATAGTTCGGCGTATAAACGCTAAAGCCGCTGTAGCCGTCGGCAAAAGAGAAGTAATCGTGCGCCGTGCCCGCTGGCGCATCGATCATGACCAGATCCTGCTTCAGCGCCACCGGATCCCTGGCTCCCACCAGCAGACTGACATCCAGCAGGTTATCGCCGCCGCTGGCGACATTGCGAATCGTCAGCCTGTCGCTTTCCAGCGTGGCCGGTTTGACGCCCAGCATGAGGTTCAGGCCGGTGGCGTCAAGGGCGTCGACGTCAAGCGTCTTCGCCTGCCAGTTGCCCGTCGGCACCGTGGAAAGCGTCGCGCCCGGCTGCGCCTGCAGCGTGCTGACGCGACTGTTGCCGGTCATCGTCCAGCGGGCATTGCCATCAAGCGTCATACGCGTGCTGCCGGTTGAAGTCACCGCGCCCTGATAATTTACTTTTCCCAGGTAGAGTGAAGCCCGATCGGCGAGCGCTACGTCGCCCGCCACGTCACTGGCTGGCAGCAGCGCCAGCGCACTGGCATTGCGCACCGGCTGGCTGCAGGCGGTCGCATCCTGATAGATTAGGGAATAACAGCGCCAGCTCTTCTCCTCCGCCTGTTCACTGTCGTTATAGCCGAATGCAAGGCGCGCTGACTCATCGGCAACGAATCGCGCCTGTACGCTGGCATATTCGCCTACCTGCAGCGCGGCCCCCTTACCGACGCTGATTTCATCCGCTTTAAACAGCGATGTCGACCAGTCATCCTCCCTCGCTACGCCACCAGCGTGCGCAACCGGCTGTCCGGAGAGGATCGCCGTGCCGTTTTCCACGCTCAGCGTGCCGTTCAGGTTCATGCCGCCGGTCAGCGCGGTTATCGCCGTTGCGTTTTCAGGCTTGAGTGCCACGTTCAGGCCGCCATTTACCGCCGCCGGATCGGTTTCGCCGAGAAAGCCGCGAAAAACCTGCTGGTTGAGCTGCGTTAAGCGATAGTTGACCGCCGCATCGCTGTCCGTTCCCAGATAGGTCCAGGTATCGGTTGAGCTCTTGTCGGTGGGAAAATACCAGTAAGAGGATTTATTAAGCTGAAAGTATTCAGTCTCTTTGGTGTAGGGATTGTTGTAAACGTAGAGCGAACCGGGTGTGCCTTTGGGATTGCTGCCGTTAAAGCGGTTAAAAGGCACGTCGTCAGCGGTATAGCCGGTAATGTTTAGCGTCGCCAGCTGGCTGGCGCTGTGGTTCAATAGCGTGGCGCCGCTATCGGTATGGTTGATTTTTTTAAAGGTAAGCGTATTGCCGTTGAGATCGAGCTTGCCGCCGCGATAGCCGAAATAGATATCGCTGGTGGCCACCTGATCCGCATCCTTCAGCACCACGGTTGGTCGCCCGCTGACCAGCGTTACTGAGGAGAACGCCTGTTTGTTTCCAGCCGCATCCGCCTGCTGATCGAGAATAACCGTACCGTCGCCCACGTTCAGGCTGCCGGCGTTGATCCCTTCGGCGTTAACGTGCAGCGTACCAGCCCCTATTTTATGCAGCGCATCGTTCGCCAGGCCGTTGACCTGCCACAACACCTTCTTGCCCGCGTCGACTTCAACGCCGCCGCCCACCCAGGTCGCATTCACGCCAGAAGCAGCGCTCAGGGTGTAATCGTTTGAAAACTGCAGCTTGCCCGCCCCCATGTTAACCGGGCCATTAAGGAGAATAAGCCCGCCAGCGCCGTTAAAGCGTAAATCTTTAGTGGCATCCAGCTCTTCGTTGCTGGCCGTGGCGGGTGCCGCGCTCGCATAGGCTTTATCGAGCCCGGTCCATGACCAGAGGGTATCCTGCTGTGCAAGGGTGCTGTCGTTCCAGTAAATCGTGCCGCCCTGGGGGCTATCCACAACGTCAGGCGAGATATTGGCCGCCGTAATGGTCTGAATATATCCGTCTGGTATATATTCCCATCCGCTTGTTTTGCCATAGGCAGTGCCAGGGTCTGCCATCGAACCGTAAAGCACGCCGACAATTTTCCATGCGCGGTCTTGCTCGTCGTAAACCATCATCGGGCTGCCGCTATCCCCCGCCATGGTCCCGATGGAAAGCGGAGAGGTCAGAGGGTTATCGGGCCCATAGTTGATTGCCCGCAGCGTCCCAGACGTAAACCGAACAGTAGCGGCATTCACTGTTCCCCCGCTGACCCATTTATAGGCGCCGCTTAACTGGATACGTTCGCTCTGATCCTCGCTAACCTGGCTCTGGGTGCCGCCACCGATGCGGGTAAACCAGCTATAGCGCGCGCTATCGCCTTTCATAATTTCCGATTTTTCTACCGTCCCCACCGGCGCGGCGTCAGTCACCACTTTATTCAGGCGCGGCAGGTGAAAATCCACGCCTGACTCAGGGAATTCGTTACGGTTAATCAGAGTATAGGTCGCGCCATATTGTGCACCGTTACCGAAGCCAACCGTTTTATAACCGGTATTGTGACGCACGCTGGCGACATAGGAGGGCGCAACCAGCGTGCTGTAGCCATAGTTCGCCACCATGCCAAAATCGGGCATGGCGAAATCGAGGTAGCCCGACAGGGATCCATCTTTTTTGTATACCGCTATATTTGTTGAACCAACGGAGTAGCTGCCCAGGTTTTCTGCAAAATCGCGATATTCCTGCACGTCAATATCGTGACGCATAATACCTGCCCAGGATTTAGTGCAGATAAAAACAGTGCAGCAAAAAGCTGCGCCCCCAAAATGTTTCAATAGCCTGCCCTCATGGTTTTATGATTTATTAAGGAAATAAACGGAAGCCATGAGAACCATATCATTACGAAAACAATTAACAGAAATGAACGTCATTTCATTAATTGATTAAGATCAAAAAAAACCGTTCACTGCATGTTAAACAGAAAGTAAACGGCTGATTTTTATGACGATATAAAACCATATCCAAATAGAAATGGACTTTGCAAACTGATTAATAATCAATTAACCAGAAACTTATGGAACATCTGAGTAACCAAAAAAAACTGTGGTACTGCAGTTACCTCTGCGTCCCTTTTTTACAAGAAAAAAATAGCGGGGCGTTAACCCAGGTATAGCAAGGTTATCCATCCTGAATATGCACGCTTCTGCGCCAGATAAACCTTACGTTTAATGGCCAGGCGTGCAGGGAAATATGCGGGGCTGGGATCGGCCCGCAATAATGAAGCCCAAAGTATCCAGCGCGCCGCTCTTTACCTTCGTCTGTCCGGCAAGCGAGCCGACAAGCTCGGCTACTCTGGATGATCCCGATGATAAAGCGCCCACTGCTCAATGCGTTCGCCCGAAGGCAGCGTGCAGAAGCCTATGACGCCCGCCTCGCTTTTTTCCTGCGAAGGTTTTCCGCCGACATGCAGACACCAGTCGGTAGCCGGATTATGCATGCCCAGGCGCTGCGGCTCCGGGACGCGCTGCGCGCAGGCGGTGAGTGGCAACCCGGCCACCAGCAGCGTGACGGCTGCTTTACCGATCTTTATCACGTTAACTCCTGAGTCTGTTTTATACAGCATAGAGATCAGGCACCTGCCTCAACCTTGCGCCTGGCAGCGATAAATAGCTTTCCTGACCTTCTGGAAGCACGTCAATGCCTGAATAATTCATTCCGCTCCCGGCCACGATGGTGGCAAGGTTTTGCGAGCGCATTATGTTAGCGGGTTTCCATTAAACCGGCGCTTAATGGTCTTTCTGCCCGGGCACTCTCTATTCCAGGGCTGCGCCCCAAATAGACATTATAAAAAAAGAATTAATGTAATAACAATTAACATTATCACTCGCTTTTGAATAGCCGCATCGCCTTCATTTTTAATGAAAATGGCTTTCACCTCACTTCACTCAACCCTGATGAAAACATTGCGAGAGAATTCCATCATCTTTACAGGGCTGAATAACCCCCGGCATAATCCTGCTGATTTCCATTATCGCTTCGTAATCAAGTGAACATTCACTACACATCAGGAATGACATATTAAATCGCTGGCGCAGCGTCTTTATCAAAAAATAAAAGCAACAGCGAATAGTTGATTTCCCGCTTAAATCTTATGGAAGCGTTACTGATATGAATAACAAGTTCTAACTGAGTCAAAGGGTACAGGCGCGACTGCCTGCAGTGGACCAGACATCATGCCGGGGAATGCTGGCTAATGATGCTGGTTTGTGTATGCCGGTAATCGCTGCTCCCCGCGCCAGGTTAACGCGGGCTGTCGCTTTGACGTTCAACTTAAGGAAACGCAGTTTTCTTCACCAAAGGAGTAGTTAATGAAAAAAACGTTGTGGATAGTGCTCGCTTTGCTCTGCTCATCATCGGCTTTCGCCCGACAGGAGGTCACGGTAGCAGAGGCGAAAAAAATGCGCGACGACCGGCACGTGGCGATAACCGGTACCATCAGCGGCCGCGCGGATGACGATCACTACTGGCTGCAGGACGCGACCGGCCGCATACGCATTGATGTGGATGACGACGACGATGACGACGACGACGGCCGCTATCTGATTGGCAAAAAAGTGCGGATAACCGGCGAAGTCGATCGCGACGACGGACGAAGCGAAATCGACGTCGATCACATCTATATCCTCAAATAACGCTGGTAAGCAGCGGAAAGAAGCCAGCATTGACGCTGGCTTTTTTGTCAGCATCTTCCTTACGTGATCGGTTCAGGTATCACGCTGTGAGAAAAAAGGGATTGCTTAACGCTACGCATCTACATTTCAGTATGGCCGTCTTTCATAAACGAAGAGCGGAAAACGCGATCGGTGCAGAGGATGCGCTTTTTCTCATGCAGTCGACCTCAAAGCCTGAGACTTTATTAAGATCCAGGCAAACCGGGTCGGTCTGCTAACTTAAAAAATGAAGTAACTCCCCTCTAAGGCTGGAACAAAGAGGACAGGATGCTGGAGTTGAAAACTATGTAGTTATCTTATTCACCTGCATGTGCAGGTTTGTCGGGTACCGTTTTTATGTATATCTACATGTCTATAAGTTTGAGTATTTCACTGTCAATCTCTTCGAACTCGCGATGGAAATTTTTAAACAGCATCTTCAGCGCGCGATGACTTTCAGCACCCAATAATGAATTGCTATGCCGAGCGAAAAAGGCGTTTGAGCTAAACGTGTACATTGTTTCAGGACAGGCATATTCATTGGTTACGCGTGTCAAAATGCGCGTTTGAGGCTTTAAACCTGCCAGGACGCTTTTCGCTTCCTTTTCAGGCACCTGACGCGCTGTGATTTTACCCTGTTTATTCAGGGAAACCTCAAAATAATAACCTTTACCCGCCCGCAGCGTGGGCAACATCTCGTCTGTTTTTGAAAGCTGTGAAAAGCGGTGATGGTCGTGCTGGCTAAGCGAAATGATGACTTCTTTCTTACCGGGGCATAAAACCAACTCTACCGCACGTGTATACGGAAGGATGCTTGTATGGTATTGATTGTTTATGAAAATGTTTAAGACCCTGTCCGGCGTGAACAGTGTAGCGCTATCGCGATAGACGATAACGTGCGCATAGCTGTCTCGCGCTTGCAATGTTTGTTGACCCGGTAAACTTTGAGCAGGCGTGACAGCATCAGGAGCCTGTTGCAACGGTGCGGCGACAACGTCATTGCTGAAAATATAGAGCGATAAAATAACCACCAGACCGATGATGATCCCGATTACAACGTTGAGAGGGATAACTAACAAGGTGGTTTTTTGTTGTTGTGATTCGTTGTGCATAAAAGCCTCGAACAAGCAGTAACGGTATAAATAATGAGCTCACCCTGATTGCGCTAATGCGCATAAATTATATTTTTCATAGGAAACCAGGCATTTTTTATTTATTGACCTCAGGGTAATGTCCGCGAAACAGATACCTTTTTACTTTTCATTTATCACCCCCTTGTACAATTCAACCAGCGATAAATCATTCAAAAAAGAGTAAAGTGCATAATCTCCTTTCAGGTCAAACTTGCGCATGACGTTATATTTATGCGCATAAATGGTCTTAGCTGAAAGGCCAAGGATTTTAGCGGTTTGATTGACTGAATGTCCTTTTTTTAGAAAGCTTATCACTTGTAGCTGTATTAATGATATGCGTGCATAATTGCACTTCGTACAGTCAGCAGGCAAAACCCGCTTATTCTCCTCATCATGGGCGGTTAACCAGGCGGCCGTGATCTTCTCTCTGACTTTTCTGATCGCGTCGCTACGCAGAATACAGGTCAACGACTGGTAGCAGACTGGCAACTGACCTGAAATCAGGTGGTCAGTTTGATTGACAAATACCAGCAGTACACCGCCGGGCTTACGGTAACGATAAGCCGGTTGACACATAAACAGGCGCCACTGAGAAACATTCACAAGGATAAAGTCGGCTTTACGCACGTTTTCATTATCAAATTCTGATAAAAATTCAATGTCAGCGTGAGTAAAAAGGGCCTCTTTGATAATGCTGGAGATGCCAAGCCTGAAATAATAATTATCTTCCGTGCAAATGACTTTAACATCCATATTTTTCCCTTCACGTCCCAAATCAGTGGATACACATTTGCTGCTAGACAAATTTACCATTAACCAGCTCTAGCTCTCCTTTGTCTTTCAGCTCTTTAAGCACTCGACAAATAGAACTTTTAGAAAGGTGCGAGCTATTCTCAATCAGATAGAGCGCTGAGAATCTTCTTTTCAGGTGCAGAGGGAGTTTTTTCCAGCGATCTATCAAAGAGATCACTTCATCGTAGGAGTTGCTTTTCGGCAGTTGTACATAATTCATTAAATCAGAATACTGGCCCGATAAAACCGACATCGCATCATGAAAGAGATCTTTTTCAAAAATCAATCGCCAGAACGTTTCATAGTCGATAAAGCTCACTTTGCCATAATCTATTCTCTCCAGATAAACAGGGGGTTCATCCAGCGCGGGCGTCACACCTACAACAAAAGGCGCGGAGAGAATATTTAGCACTTTGTGTTCACTTCTTAGCTTGAGTAAAAAGTCGCCATCCAGAATGAACATGACCCGACGCACATTATCTTTAGTCAAATGATAACGGCGCTTGCCTCGCGAGATTTCATCTGGATTCGCAATTTGAGTATAACCTGCAAGTGCGTCGATGATTCGCTCATGGTTCTCAATCACTCTATACATATCGATTAACTCAATTTAACTGATGCGACGTAGCGGCGCTACGCGATCAAAATGAATATAAAATTAAAATCAGTTTATTATGATTTCTGTTTTCCCTGGCATATTGCTTTCACTTACTTTTCGTCACCTCCCGCTTTATCATCCAAATGAAGCAACTTAACTGTTTTGCTATAATAAAAGCCAACAGATAAAACTCAATCCCATAAATCAGGCGAAATGCAGAAGTAAGCACCAAGACTGTGTAAAAGGCTAATACATAAAACCATAGAAACAAAAATTATTAGCCAATAAATCCCCTAAACAGAGTGGACCTGTTAGTGTTATAACTTTTTTCTGAAAAAAAGGATTATTCATAATCATTTGAAGTCTTATGTTAACCATGCGCTCTCCAGAGAATATAAATATACAAATATTCAAACACACATTTACATACGTAATAATAATTCCCATTATGGATATGGTGTTAATCGACGTTACGAAAAATAACGATCGCAGTCGAATCAGTCGGAAAAATTAAAACACATCACCCCAAAAACAGACATTTAATTAATCACAATCGACATATATAGATTTTTATTTTAAAATTTATTAAAAATTCAGAATAAAAGACCAAAAAACCGGGCTGGCTCACCCTTACGAATGCTTAGGATATGTCGTTGCTTATTATTGGCCGTCAGAGTTTACCCTCCCCTCCGCCAGTTTTTTTACTGAGACGTTAAATCCTGTGCAGTCGCCA
The DNA here is from genome assembly GCF_051025595.1 of Pantoea phyllosphaerae. Classification (NCBI taxonomy): domain Bacteria; kingdom Pseudomonadati; phylum Pseudomonadota; class Gammaproteobacteria; order Enterobacterales; family Erwiniaceae; genus Pantoea; species Pantoea phyllosphaerae. Next base: position 116,804 of record NZ_JBPFDE010000012.1, on the reverse strand, counting down.
TTGCATTTTAGACACGCAACTCCCTCTAATCCTCAGAGCACTTGTTAGCGAGCGACGTTAATTATTCGCTTCCTGGTCAGCATAACAAACGTCATTAACCTGGCCATTTTCTTCTGCATTGACATAGCAAGTTAAACACATGTGAAAAAAAGCAAATCTTATCTGGAAGAGTGTAATGAAAAGTCAAATTATGGATTTTTTACTATTTAATTCATCACATTTTATCCATTTAATAGCGCTGCTCGCTTGAAGTGAGAATAAAAAAATAATATGGAGAAGAGTTAAATGAGAGAGTTAACGTCTTTTGAAATGCAAAACGTTTCAGGTGCAGGCGTGTTTGACTTCATCGGATCGGTAGTTGTTGGTAGCGTTACTGGCATTACCGCATTTGGTCTGAAATGGGCAATGAGCGGTGGTAGCACTGGTGGACTTATAGGTGTTGGTATTGTTTCCGCTGGCGTTGGTCTGATTGTTGGTGCCGTAGTCGGTCTGGTTGACGGCGCTATGTATGGTGCTATTAACGGCTGGGATACAACGGCAGCCTGGTTTAACCAGGTCGTCGAAAGCCAGTTTGATATGGGAACTTCCCCAGTTACTGCATAATAAGGAAAAATCATGCGGGAGCTTAAAAGCAGTGAAATATCAAATGTCAGCGGCGGTTCCTTAACCACGCAGATTCTGGATTTCTTTAAAAATTTAAATGCTTCTTCTCAGCCAGAAAGCACTGAATGGATACGCCCTGATAATATCCCTGCAGCAAACCCAGTCAGTGGTGAGTCCTTTGGCATAGGCATTGTCAGTATAGTTTCCGCTGTTGTTCTAGGTCTGCTGGCGTTTTAATTCCAGCGGAAAGGAGCCTTCTCGCTGGAATAACCAAAATGATTGTACGCAATTATCGCGGCCATTCATTTTCAATGAAGTTGATAACGTAATTTATACAAAGGAAAGTATATGAAAAAGGTAACTATTATTTCTCTTGGCCTGCTGCTGACCGCTTCTCAGGTTAATGCGGCGGCGGCTTCTGATGGCACCATTTCCTTCAGTGGTCAGCTCGAAAGCCAGACCTGTACCGTTAAGGTTAACGGCGGCGAAAGCAGCGCAACTGTTACTCTGCCGACTGTTTCTTCAAGCCTGCTGAAAACGGCTAGCCAGACCGCAGGAAATACCCGTTTCACCATCAATCTGAGCGGCTGCTCTACTCAGACGGGCGACGTTTACGCGTACTTCGAGCAGGGCGCTAACGTCAACGCTAATGGCCGCCTGAACAATACCGGTACAGCAACGAACGTCGAGTTGCAGCTGCTGGATAGCAAAAACAATGAGCTGAACGTGGGCAGCACCGACCAGACAACTTCTCCGCTTACTACAGCTCTGGCTGCTGGTGCAGCAACACTGTCTTATGCCGCTCAGTACTATGCTACTGGGACCGCAACTGCAGGTACCGTTCTCTCATCAGTGACTTACTCAATCAATTACCTCTAATTGATTCTGGTGGGGGCTGGCGCCCCCGCCTTCTTCTTTCCCTCTACTAGTTTTGTCATATCATGAAAAAAAAAAGCATTAACCTCATAACGTCACTGTTGCTTGCATGCGTTTTTTCTACATCGGCTTACGCCAGCGTCACGATTATCGGCACTCGGGTAATCTACCCTGCCGCTGAGAAAGAAGTCACGGTGCGATTAGATAACCGTGGTAATCAACCTGCGCTGGTTCAGGCATGGATTGACAGCGGCGATCCTAATCAACCATTAGATAAGATAAACGTGCCTTTTGTTATGTTGCCGCCTGTTTTTCGGATGGAAGCAAATAAGGGGCAAACGCTGCGCATCGTTTATACCGGCAGTAATCTCCCCACAGATAAAGAGTCCATCTTCTGGCTGAATGTACTGGATATCCCGCCTAAAGATAAAAGCCTGATTAATAATAATCAGCTGCAAATGGCTATACGTAGTCGCATCAAGCTTTTTTACCGGCCCACGGCCCTGGATGCTAAAGGCGCGGAAATCGCAGCTACAGGACTTGTCTGGAAAAAAGGCAGCAAGAGCAATCATTTGACCGCCGTCAACAACTCTCCTTATTACATCAACGTGGCGCAAATTACCGCAGAAGATACCGCGGGGCGCAAAGTATTAAGTGATAAGGGCGACATGCTGGCGCCGGGGGCGAGTAAAGATTTCACGCTCAAAACAGCAAACGTTAACCAACTAAAATCGACGTTTCATTACCAGTATCTGGATGATTTTGGCGCAGCGCGAGATGTAGAAGCCCAAATCAACCAGTAACTTTTAATGCTGATGCTTAGAGGTAATAATGATGGCAAGGACAGTCTCTATAAATAAATCAGCGAGCAGGCCTTTTTGTCGCTCATTCTTAGCGCTTTTTCTAACTGCTGCTTCAGCCTGGGCTGAACAAAGTTATGAGTTTGACGAATCTTTCGTTAAAAATTTACCGGGGGTCAAAGTCGATGTTTCCCGTTATGCAAATGGTAATCCGATTGATCCCGGTATTTATACGCTGGATATTTTCCTTAATGGTCGTCAGATTGGCCGTGATAATGTTCGCGTAATACGTGACGGGAAAGGCGCTAAGGCATGCCTCTCTTATGACCTCGTAAAAAATCTGGCAATTAAAGACAGCGTTTTTAACGCTCAGCAGGTTGAAGAATTGCGGTCAGAAAAGCAATGCCTTGCCCTCGAGGATGTCATCCAGAACAGCCACGCGGCTATCAACAGCGCAGATATGCAGATAGATATCTCAATTCCCCAGATCTATTTGCTGCGATCGGCGCGCGGCTATGTTGCGCCTGAGTTCTGGGACACGGGTGAAACGGCTTTTACGCTCAATTATAACACTAACTATTATCACTCCGTTTACAGCGGCGGGCGCGAATATGACTCGTTTTATGGGCGAGCGCTGGCGGGCTTTAACCTGGGCGGCTGGATGTTCCGTCATGATGGCGCGCTCAGCTGGCGACGCCAGCAGGGCAATGAATATCATCATTACGATAATATCAACTCTTACGTTATGCGCGATATTCCACAGCTGAAATCACGCCTGCTGCTGGGTGAAGGCAATACCAGCGGTGAAATTTTTGACAGCCTCTCCTTTCGTGGCGCGCAGATTTCCACGGTCGATCAGATGTGGCCAGATTCCCAGCGCGGATACGCCCCGGAAATTCGCGGCGTTGCGCGTACCAATGCTCAGGTCACCGTAAGCCAGAACGGCAGCAAGATTTACGAAACCACCGTCTCACCCGGCGCCTTTAATATCGCCGATCTTTATCCTACCGGCTACGGCGGCGATCTCGACGTAACCATCAAAGAAGCTGACGGCAGCGAAACCCATTTCTCTGTGCCTTACGCAGCAATAACGCGACTGAAACGGCCAGGCATGACCTATTACTCCCTGACCGGCGGCGTGTCACGTCGCGATAATATGGTTTATACACCATCCCTTTATCAGGGTACGATTCAACATGGCTTTACCAACAGCCTGACCGGCTACGCCGGTATTCTGGGTTCTGATAATTATACGTCTGTTTTGTTAGGCGGCGCGTTTGGTCTGCCTGTTGGTGCTATATCAGTAGATATTACAGGTGCTCAGACTAAATATGGGGAAGAGAAAAAACAGGGTGTAAGTTATCGGGCGACTTACAGTAAAAAGGTTTCTCAAACCAATACCAACTTTACTCTGGCAGCTTATCGTTTCTCCTCATCTGGCTATTACAGTTTTGATAACGCCCTGCAAATTAACAATTATTATAAAAAAAATGGTAATAATGGACGAGGTCATTATCTTTCGCGTCCTAAGCAGCGATTTTCCATGACCGCCAGCCAAAATTTTGGGGATTCATTTGGGAATCTCTATCTTACTGGTTTCGTTCAAAATTACTGGAATGATACTGGTACTAACACTCAGTTCCAGCTCGGCTACAATAACAGGATTGGACCTTTATCCTATACATTTTCCGCGAACCGATTAATATACTCGACGGGCGGGCACGACACGCAGCTGACGCTTGATTTCTCTATGCCGCTCGGCAGAGATAATAAAAATAATATAACCGCAAGCGCTACGCATACGAAAGAAGGCGTGAATGCACAAACTGCGATTAATGGTATTTTTGGCGATCGCAATCAATATAACTATAACGTTGGCGTTTCACGCGATGTTGATAACAATAAATCTGGTTCGATCAGCGGACAATATCGTTCGCCCTATAGCACGCTGACAGCCTCTTATACTAAAGGAGAGAATTATTATTCTGCATCAGGCGGTGTCAGCGGCACTATAGTGGCTTTACCTGACAGTCTGACCTTTAGCGCATATCAGTCATCGACCTATGCTGTGGTAAGCGCAGAAGATGCCGGCGGCGCGCAGGTACTGGGTTATCCGAATATTATCCTTAACGGCAGCGGAAGGGCCATAGTGCCGAATCTTAACCCTTACCGCATAAACGAACTGGCAATCGATCCGAAGGGTATTCCCCTCGACGTCGAGCTGGAAGCGACACAGCAGCGTGTCATTCCGGTTGAGGGCGCAGTGGTCAGACTGGACTACAAAACCAGTAAAGGCAAGCCGCTTCTCATTCGGGTTAATCAGCTGAACGGTAACGCATTGCCCTTCGGCGCATCCGTTACAGACGAGAATGGCAACCTGATCACTACCGTTTCGCAAGGTGGACAGATTTACGTAAGGCTGAATAAAGATGTGAGCCGTCTGCATGTTTCCTGGGGCGAAACGCCGATGGATAAATGCCTGGTTAACCTTGAATCAGGTGATATTCAGTCTGGTGAGAATAAGTCACTGGCAAGGCTTACCACAACCTGCAGTAGCGATCAGCGTCAGCCTGTTCGCTATGTTTCAAACAGCGTAACCGACAATAAAAATCAGGGTTAATCAGGTGAACCGTTATGACCTTATTTAAATCACTAAAAAGAGCGGCCAACATTTTCGCTCATGCTATGTTGGCTATTAATATCATCGTCATGATGGCCAATGGCGCTCGTGCTGCAGCAGATACAGAATTAGTCTGCAGGGCAGACAACTATACCGCTATGGATTTAACTTCACTGGGAATTCACCTGTCATCTGCCGTTCCCATCGGCACCACTGTGTATGAAGGTTCAATGACGGTCAATGTGCAATGCGGCATTGATCTTCTTAAATTTCAATATGCTGAGGGTCTGTCCGCGGAAGTCTATTTCAAGCGATTAGCAAATGCAGAAGGATCGCTGGGCTATGGATTAACCATGTACCTGGGTTATGGTGGTGAATATTCAAACGAAGCGGGAAGTGTGGCCACGGGACAGATGATCACAACCTATGCCGGTATAACAGGCGGCGGAATCCTTAATAACTATACTAATTTTACCCTGACCGTGCCTTTCAGGATTGTGAAAACCTCTTCTTCGCAGACGCCGGTTATGCGTACCGACCTGAGCATGTTTAGAGTTGGCTCTCAGGTTGCGGGATCTGATGCTAACTTTACGGTCCGAAACCTGAGAACCTTTGTCACGTTAAAAGATGAAACCTGCAAAGTTGCCGGTAATGTAAATCAGGAGGTGGCGTTAGGAGATTATTCCGTCAGCAAAAGTAGCGGATTAGGATCGGGAATAGGACAAACCAGCAGTGCGATCCCCTTTTCTATTCAGCTGAACTGCGAAGCATTACTTTCCGGCACGTTCGATGTGATGATGCAGTTCGATGGCGACGCGGTCAGCGGTCTGTCGGATTCAGGCGTTGTGGCGTTAAATTCCACCTCAACCGCCAGCGGCGTCGGCGTGCAGATCCTCAATGGCAATCAGCAACCGATCGCCCTGGCTACGCCCTTTGCCGTCGCCTCATACCCGCTCTCAAACGCGCTCGTTACCGTGCCGCTTTATGCACGTTATTACCAGACCGCGTCAACGATCAGTCCGGGAACAGCTAATGCGGTAGCGCAATATACTATCAGCTATCAGTAAACCTGCAGGGCTCTGCAGAGCCCTGTCTTATCCTATCCACCTGATTAAAGGATTTATCAGACGATATGCCACAAACAAAGAGAACACTGAAAATTGGTGTATCTGATGAGAGCCCGTTTATTGTTTATTCAATCCAGTCAATACTGGCCGCGGAATTCAACCATCAGAAAATCTTCACTTATCCTGTAGAGGCAGAAAACTTATTAATTCACCTGAAGGAGAAAAAACCAGATATTTTAATCACTGACTTTATGTTTAGCTTTGAACGCAATGATTTACACGGCGTAAAAAAATCGAAGAGATACACAAACAAATGCCCGACCTCCAAATCATTGTCTTTACCGCGCACAACAGTCAGGCCATTTTAAAAAGAGTGCTACAAATTCCCGTTGGCGCTATCGTCAGTAAACGCGACAACCCACAAGAGCTGGTGCAGGCTTTTCACTGGGTATATGCCGAAAATGCAGGGGTATATTATTCCGAACGGTTAAAAAACCTGGCGCGGGATAATCTTTCTGGCCCGGTGAAAAGTCTGTTATCCCCGTCAGAAGTCGAGGTGATCAGACTTTTTGCTATGGGTTACAACCTGATGGAAATTGCTAACCTTCGTCAGAGAAGCGTCAGTACAGTCGCGACACAGAAATATAACGCCATGCGAAAACTCCAGCTGCACTCCAATACTGATTTAATTAAATATGTCTTTGCCCAGGAATTAATTTAATCCAGGCGCCTTTTATTTCCCGAAACAGCGAAAAACATGAAACATTATAACCTCTGTTATCTGTTAATAGCGCTTTATTGCGCTCCATTCAGCACGTCTGCCACAACTTTACAGCAGGCCGCGCAGGCTGCATTAACTTATGATTCGGCTTTACAGTCGAGTAAAAAAACCAGCGAAGCAGACCGGCAAAAATACTGGCAGGGCATGGCCGGCATGCTGCCGACCCTGACGCTGGAAGGCAGCTGGAATCGCCAGGAACAGCCTGACAGAAAATATCAGAGCGGCGTTACGACACACAGCTATGACCTAAGCGTCAGGCAACCGCTATTTGATATAAGTAAATATGCTGGCTGGCGTAAGGGCGTCGCCATCGCCAGTACCGCCGAGGCGCAAGCGCGTCTGGCGGAAGAAAAACTGCTGAGCGCGCTCGCCAGCGCCTATTTCTCGGTGCTCTATCAGCAAGAGGTTCTGCAGGCGGCTCAGGCGGCCACTCATAACTTTAAACAACAGATGGAAAAACTGCAGGCCGGCCTTCGCAACGGGCAGAATACCCGTACTGAAGTAGATGAAGCGAAAGCGAATTTCGCGATTGCGCAGGCAAAAGAAATTGAAGCCAGCAACCAGCTACTGCTGGCGGGCGAAGCGGTGCGTCGTTTATCGGGCATCAATCCCGACACCATTGAGCCGGTTCACTTCCAGTGCCTGAAGTCCACGCCTTATTCATCCTTAGCTGACGCGATCAGCGCCAGCCAGCAGCGAAATACCGGCATTAAGGTTGCTCTGTTTCAGACCGAACAGGCGGATGCGGATGTGCTGGCGGCAACCGGCGCACATATGCCAGTCGTCTCGCTTTACGCCAGCTACGGCAAGAACTGGAGCCGGAATGATAACGAAGACAACATTCTGTATGACGCTATATTCGGCACGAATGCCAAAAGCAACAACCTGCAGTACGGCGTCAACGTCTCGGTTCCACTGTTTGCCGGCGGCAGTCAGATTTCACAGTCCTTTGAAGCTGCTTATCGCCATGAAGCCGCAAGATATTCAACCGTAGAAGCGCAACGCAAAGCGGTTCAGGAGACGCGCTCCGCCTGGCTCAGCCTGACCAATGGGAAAGCGCTGCTGGAAGCGGAAAAAAATGCGGTGGCGTCAGCACGCGAAAAAGTGGTCTCCGTCCAGTATGGCCGCGAGATGGGCTTTCGTACGGTTAATGATGAAATGGATGCGCAGCAGAAGTACTACAGCGCGCTGAAAGATCAGGCGGAAGCACGGCTCAACTACCTCAACGCGCTGATCGGACTGGCGCAAAGCACCGGCTCCCTGTCACTCGATATGCTGAATTATTTTCAGTGCCGTTAATTCTCCAACTCATGATGAACAGATAAATGGAACAGTCACTTTTCCGTCAGGAAGCACTTGATGCGGCCAATCGCGGCAGTCTGGGCACTGTAGCGCTCTACTGCCCGCCCTACCGCTGGTTGGTCATTTCCGTGGTGATCGTTATTACCGCGGCCACTGCCCTCTTCTTTATTTTTGGCAGTTACACCAAATATGAATCCTCTACCGGCGAGCTGCTGCCTAAAAAAGGCATGCTGATCATTCCGCCGCCGGTCAGCGCCACCGTGATCGATATTCCGGTCAAAGAGGGCCAGCACGTCGAGAAAGGCGACGTGCTAATGGTAATGTCGTCAGAAGTTTCCACACAACTGGGACAGACACGCCAGGTCATCGCTGAAAACCTCGCCGCGCAGCGCGAACGCCTGCAGCAGGATTTGCTCAACCTTAGCAAGTTGCACGAGGTTGAGATGGAAGGCCTGCGCGCAACGGTCAGCAGCCTGAAGCTGCAGCAAGAACAGCTAAGACTACAGCTGGCGCATCGCAACAAGCAGGTTGCCCTGGCGCGGTTGCAGCTCGACAAACTGAAGGCGATGCAAAAACAGGGATATGCGTCTAATCGCCAGCTGGAGGAGCAGGAATCGACGTTGCTCGATAATCAGGCGCGTTATCAGGAGTATCAGCGTCAGCTGCTCGATATCACACAGAAGATCGTTCAGGCGCAGCAGCAGCTGCATGAAAAGCCGCTGGATGATGAAAAGAAACGCAATGATATCGAACGTCAACTGGCGGACAACCGTCAGTCGATGGCGGAAAATGAGGCGCGCCGATCTATTGAACTGCGCGCGCCGAAGAGCGGGTATGTCGGCATGATTATGGTCAAAAACGGCCAGATGGTTAACGCCGGCCAGTCAGCCATTGCCATCCTGCCCAGCGACAGCGAACTGGTGGCGCGCATTATGGTGAACACCCAGTCCATTGGTTTTATTCAGGCTGGCCAGCGCGTGGTGCTGCGTTACAAAGCCTTTCCCTATCAGAAGTTCGGTCAACAATACGGCAACGTTATTGAGGTATCTCGAACCGCCCTTTCGCCGCAGGAAGTGACGACCTTAACCGGCAAAAACAACGTCCAGGAACAGCAGTACCGGGTGCTGGTGGCGCTGGATAAGCAAACAATTAAAGCCTATTCGCAGGACGAACCACTCAAACCGGGCATGGCGCTGGATGCTGACTTTATCGTTGACCAGCGTCATCTCTACGAGTGGGTGCTGGAGCCGTTATTCGCGCTGGGTCACAAAATCTCTCTCTGATTAAAAGGGTCTGTTCTGTGTTGTTATTAGAGAAACTCAATTTCAAATGGTTTAACCGTCTGCCGCTGATCCGTCAGTCCCAGGCGGCCGAGTGCGGTCTGGCTTGTCTGGGCATGATCGCCAATTATTACGGCCACGAGATCGATATGATCACCCTGCGCCGCCAGTTTGCCACCTCGCTAAAGGGCGCCACGCTGGCCGATGTTATTGCGATGGCGCAGCAGCTTAATATGAGTTCGCGCGCGCTGCGCATCGATCTCGAAGAGCTGTCCAAATTACGCACCCCCTGCATTTTACACTGGGAGCTCAACCACTTTGTCGTGTTGAAAAAAGTGCAAGGCAATAAAGTCACGCTTCACGATCCGGCGCGCGGCATCCGGATAATGACGCTGAAGGAGGTCTCTACCGCCTTCACCGGCGTCGCGCTGGAACTGATCCCCTCTGCCACTTTTGAAGTTAAAGAAGAGAAAGCGCGCATCTCGATGCGTAAGCTGGTGGGCAGCGTAACTGGCGTAAAGTCCGCCTTTGTGCAGGTACTGATTTTGTCGGTCGCGCTGGAGCTGTTCGGCGTGCTTTCGCCGTTCTTTATGCAGTGGGTCATGGATATGGTGCTGGTTTCCGCCGACTACTCCCTGCTGACCCTGCTTGGCGTCGGATTTATCATGATCGCGCTGTTTCAAACCATGATTACCGCCCTGCGCTCCTGGGTAATGAGCTGGTTCTCCAGCCAGCTGAGCGTGCAGTGGACGATTAACGTCTGCCACCATATGCTGAAACTGCCGCTTGAATGGTTCGAGTCACGCCACGTAGGCGATATTCTCTCCCGATACGGCTCGCTGAATACGATACAGAGCACTCTCACCACTCGCTTTATCAGTACGGTACTGGATGGCGTCATGTCACTCATTACCGTGGCGATGCTGTTTATTTACAATGCCAAACTCGCCTGGCTGGTTATCGCCCTGTTTTTGGCTTACGCCCTGCTGCGTTTTATGGCGTATGACCCGGTACGCCGCGCCAATGAAGAGCAGATTATCAGTTCGGCGCGCACCCAGTCTTCACTGCTGGAAACCCTGCGCGGCATTCAGGCCGTGAAAACCAATAACAAGCAGATGCCGCGCCTTGCCGCCTACATGAACTTTTTGGTGGACAGCACGAACAAAGGCATTGTGATGCAAAAGCTCAACATCCTGTTCGGCTCGGCGCAGGGATTGCTGACTTCCGTCGGCCGGGTGGTACTGGTCTGGCTGGCGGCGCTGCAGGTGCTTGACGGTAACTTCTCTGCAGGGATGCTCACGGCATTCATCAGCTTTGCCGATCAGTTTATGAGCCGCGGCGCGGGCCTGATTAATGCCATTATCGATTTTCGCATGCTACGCATGCATGGCGAACGTCTGGCAGATATCGTGCTGTCAGAACCCGAACCGAGCGCTGAGGCGAGCCCGACGTTACTTCATAAAACCGATGAGGCGCAGTCGGCCCAGGACATCGTGCTAAAGGATATTCGCTTTCGCTATGCGCCCACCGAACCCTGGATCATTGACGGCGTGAGCCTGATCATTCAGGCGGGTGAAAGCATTGCGATTGTCGGCCCTTCTGGTCAGGGCAAAACCACGCTGGCAAAAATCATTTTGGGGCTGCTGCATCCGGAAGGCGGCATCATCACCGTTGGCGGTATGGATATTACCCAGACAGGCCTCCAGCATCACCGCAATCGCATCGGCTGTGTGATGCAGGACGACATTCTGTTTTCAGGATCTATCAGCGAAAACATTAGCTTTTTCGATAACGAGCCCGATCACGCCAAAATCACCCGGGTCGCGCGGCTGGCGCAAATCCACGGCGATATTATGAAAATGCCGATGACCTACCAGAGTCTGGTCGGTGATATGGGATCCTTTCTTTCGGGCGGTCAGCTACAGCGTATTTTGCTGGCGCGTGCCCTCTATCGTGAGCCGCAGATCCTGGTGCTGGATGAGGCGACCAGTCATCTGGACATTTATAACGAAGCGCAAATCAATACCGCGATTAAACAAATGAATATTACCCGCATCATTATCGCTCACCGCCCGGAAACTATCCGCAGCGCGGATAAGATCGTTATGTTGCACGGCGGTAAGCTCAGCGAAGTCACGGCCGACCAGCTATTCGCCCGTGGAGAAGATCATAAATCAATGGAGATAACATATGGATAAGCATATTTGCCGTTTCAGCGAAGGCATGATCACCCTGCCTGAAGGTTACTGCGAGCGCACGCTAAATACGCTGGCAGATGCTCGCTCGGTACTGCCGCCGATGACGATTTCGCGTGATAAGTTAGGCCATCACAATAATGTAGAAGAGTATATTGAGAGCCAGCTTACTCTCCTGAAAAGGCAGATGAAGGACTGGCAGCAGGGACCCTATGAGCAGGCCATACTTGGCGAGAACCTGACGACCGGCGTCATGATCGGTTACGACTTCAATCGAGGCGATGGCCAGCGCCTTTATCAACAGCAGGCGATCTTTACTCTGAATATGGAAGATCTACTGATTTTTTCCCTCTCTAAAGCCTCACCGATCGTTGACGATGAGGCTAAGCGCTTTAACGATATGCTTAAAAGCTTCCAGATTTATTCCTGATCGCTCTCTCCGGTTAGCGCCAGGACAACCTGAACGCTCTGCAGCTGCTGAAAGCCATCAGCAGCTGCAGGACGATATTTTTCAAATACAGGGGATGCTTTTTCCAGCTTTACTCCCTGAAGCTGCCTTTTCATTATATTTACCAGGCAATTAATGACGGATGAATAGAGCGTAGTGAATTAATTAAAACGGTAATTGATTCACAATCATTCTTTTTGTCATTTGTCACTACTTAAATTAAATGCAACGGAAAATTAGGACATTTACGATATTTTAATTGGAGTCGCCTTTAAAAAAGTCATTATTGATATAGATTAACCGCCTTACAAATAGTAATAGATGCAGGATAATTAAAAAGCTGTTGTTTTCAGTTGTTTTACGGAAATTTTAACCGTTCGCCGCTAATCAGCGGCTTTTTTTTGCGATGGGCAACTGCCTGAAAATCATAGATCGCGGCATCTACGCTCCCTCCTGAAGCGACATTCACGTAGTCAGCCAGGATACCAAATTTCAGCTGCACAGCACTCCATTCCCGCTTCCTGGTCACTGTTTTTATAGCCATATAGGGTATTTTCAATCAGGCTACCGTTGCTATACAGACCTTCATTCTCATGCTCCGAACAGACAATAATCTCAGTCAGTAACGCTGGCAGGTAAATAAATAAGAGAGTGGACCGGCAATGAGATAAGATTTTTCGTCAACCTTAACGACATCAAACTGCAGATAAGAGGGATCCAGAGTCAGTTCAGCCAGCAGCATATTAAATGTGCTGTCGGGCGTATTATCAGTTGACGATGTGATCACTTTTTCGATCTGATAGCGATAGGTATCAAAATCTATTTTTTCGCCCTTAGTAAGAATAAGCCTTCTGTTAAGCAATGTTGTGTTACTGGCGCTGGTTACCTGTCCATTAAGCAACAGGTATCCAGAGTCACGATCCTGAAAACGTAGATCCTGTGTGACTGCAAAATCGAGATGACTGCCCTCTTTGCGGCTGAGATCGTATCGGGTAAATGTATTACAACGAAAGGGGAAGGCTTCGGCTCGTTTGCGAAAGTAGTCAGTGCCGATCAACAGTACAATCAGCGCCGCCAGAAGAAGGATAAAAGTAAGGCTGATACTTCGTTTCAATCCAGTCTCCAGTCAAGATAGTAAAAATTGTTGCAGGAAATAATATGACCGTTATCGTTGAGCTTACAGGATGAAAGAACAGTTCGTCCGTAGTTTTGCGGGTTAAGGGACGTGATCTTATTAAAATAGAGGCGAGTGCCGGCATCGCATGACTGATGATTCTCACTAAGGATTTGCAGGATCTGTTTTTTTATCGACTCGCGTTCGCTTGTATCCAGTCCGGCGACAAATATGGCATTGCAACCACCTGGCAGGCTAACCGAAACGGGTGATATCTCCTGCCTGCTGGTATCTGACTTGAGCCAGATCCAGGCAATAGATCCCGCCAGCACTGCCAGAATTACGGCCTGAAATGGCCACCAGCTTCGCCAGACACTATTCTTCCTCTTTTTGTGAAGCCGGAATGCATCAGTGCCTGCAATAGCTGATTCGGCAACTACAGCCGCTGCCATATCAGATGCGACTTCTTGTGTTATAGACTGGCGCGTTATCGGTATTTCAGTGTTGAGGCGGATACCCACTTTTGGAACAGTGATAATGAGGTTTTCGCAGCCATAGGCTGCCAGCGCGCGTCTCAGGATGCTCAGGTACTGGTTAAGATTGCTGTTGGAGCCACGCAGGCCATATTTATCCCAGACTTCGGTAAGCAACGTCTCTCGTGGCAGAACCTCACCTTCTGAATTCAACAAACGCTCAAATAGCCGTCCTGAAGAGATACTAAGGCTTAGCGATTCCTGCGTAGGCAGATGACTCAGCGAGCAGTCATCTGAATTATAAGCAATATTTCCATCTATAATATAAATCATTTAGCAATCACTGAATTTTCGCTGCCTCTTTAGCCATACAAAGCTGTCTGGCTCCAGCCTTGCTCAGTTATTCTTATCGGGACAATTTGCTGTTTATTCAAATAATAATGCCGTAAAAACAGGAGAATAGCATACCGGGAAGCGTTCATCCTTATGCCTGAATGTGAGAAAGCGACGATTTTCTTTCTGTTGAGGTCTTTCTTAACAACGCATAGCAGGCTTACTGGTTTCAGGGTGTGATATGGATTCCGATGCCGCCAGTAAGTGTGGATCTCTCTATAAGCCGGTTGTACAGCGTCATAAGCCGTATCAATGCTGCAGGAAAAGGTTTCAGCTGGTTTTGTCTGAGACAAAAGAAGCCGATCCTTTACCGACAGGGTTTTGATGAGCAAAGTTATCCACCTGATAGATCCCAATAATATGATCCTAATATGATCCCAAGAAGATCCAAAGAGATCCCCGATCGCCGCAGGCCTTGCCAGCTCTGGCCTGAAAGGGGGATCGCATAAGCTGTGGTCAGTAAAATATAAGCTGGAGTAAGTAAAGCATAAGCTATATGGCGTAAAGTATAAGCTGTAACTGGCAGACAAGATAAGCTATAGTGAGTTTAATCACGGTTTTTTCTGCTCAACTGTGGATAATTTTTATCTTTAATTTCATGCTGCTACTCACGGTCTGGCTTGTTTTGTCCGGATGATTCACACGTGATCCACAGATACAGCGGGTCTGAAAATGCCTTGCATATTGCTCTGTTTATTGTGCATTTGACATTTTATTTTGCATTTACACCAACAAGTTATGTCATTTCAATTAGGATCCGGAGCCTGTTTTGGATAACGAAAGCATAGATCTTGATACGCTTTTCCAGGAGATGGATAAATCGACTGGTGAACTTATCACGCTCACGCCAAACGCCAACAATACGGTGCAGCCGGTCGCGCTTATGCGGCTCGGTGTTTTTGTTCCTACGCTTAAATCGTTGAAGAATAGTAAAAAAAATACCATGTCCGTAACGGACGCCACTGAAGAGCTATCCCGATTGTCGCTCGCCAAAGCAGAAGGCTTTGATAAAGTGGAGATCGTTGGCCCCCGGCTGGATATGGATAATGATTTTAAAACCTGGGTCGGCATTATCCATTCGTTCGCCAAGCATAAGGTGATTGGCGATAAGGTACAGCTCCCCTTTGTTGAGTTCGCCAAACTCTGCGGTATACCGTCTAATCGTTCCTCTAAGAAGCTCAGAGAGCGTATAAGCCCTTCGCTGAAGCGTATTGCCGGTACGGTGATATCCTTTACAGCGAATACCAAAGAGCACACTAAAGAATACGTGACGCACCTTGTGCAGTCTGCCTACTACGATACCGCGAAAGATATCGTTATCCTGCAGGCCGACCCTCGGTTGTTTGAGCTCTATCAGTTTGATCGTAAAGTACTTTTACAGCTTAAAGCTATCAATGTGCTCAAACGCCGCGAATCAGCACAGGCCATTTATACCTTTATCGAGAGCTTGCCCAAAAACCCTGCACCAATCTCGCTAGCGCGGCTTCGTGCCAGACTTAATCTTAAATCCCCCGTATTCTCTCAAAATCAGACCGTACGGCGTGCCATGGAGCAGTTAAAGGAGATTGGCTACCTCGACTACACCGAAGTCCAGAGAGGCCGTGCGGTCTTCTTTAACGTGCATTATCGCCGACCCAAATTGAAAGCGCCTAAAAACGAGAGCGAAGAAATTATCCCAACCATGGCGGCAGCACCGACCAGCCCGGATCCTGAACTGACGAAAAAGCTCGAGGTGCTTGAAAAGCTGGGCATCACAATGGATGACCTGGAAAAGTTATTCAAAAACAAGTGATTGCTGATTACAAGCTACTTACATACGCGCGCGTTACACGTCAGCTTACTCACTACAGCTTATATAGTCTCTGATGAGTATATGCTGTTAGTGCTCCTGTGTTTCAGAGAAAGATGTGGTGTCGTTGCCACTGCGAAAACCTGATTAAAAGTAAAATAAATAACTAAATCATTAGCATAATTTTGCCTGCCTGAAAGCAACATCTGGAACGCGCCTCGCAAATATAAGCTGTAGTGAGTAGGTTACTCACTACAGCTTATGTATCTTCTCCATGCTTTATCCAACGGCATCAAATCAGACTGAACCCATCCTTTTCTGGACTGACCTGCCCTCTTCTCGACCGCGCATTTGCATCACGAATTGTACTGTTACTGCGGCGAATCCGTGCAGTAAGAAATCAGCATCCTGACAGGTTACTTACTACAGCTTATGTGGACAGCTAAAAGGTCCCAATACTCACTACAGCTTATGTTATAAGCTGTAGTGAGTAAGATAAGCTATAGTGAGTAACTTACTCATTACAGTTTATATACCTGCCTTTTCATACTGACTATAGGATAATGTCCCGGCATCAAGTTTATGTGGGAGATGTTAAAATTTTCAGGCGCTTACAGGATATAGACATGCAAGAGCCTGTTTTCAGGATGACCCCGTATGGAATGCAGCAGATAAACTGGAGTAGGTGATTTAAGTAATTACTGACTACAGCTGATGTGCCATCGCTGCCTGTTGCCTGCCCGCGATAATTGCCCGGCAGTATGAGTCATATCAGATATGACAAGCAGCGATAATGACCTTATTAGAGTTCGCCTGTTTCCCGGCGATGCAGGATAGTTTTGCTGTGTTTGTCTCAGATGACGCGCTTTCACGGCTGTTTAAATAAGCTGCTCCTGGTTTATGTCAAACCAGACCTGATTTTTTATACGCATCTCTTCGCTATCTGTTTCAGTTTACATGTCAGAATATTGCTTGATGGCCTGTGATAGCGGGAATTTCACTTTGAAATATTCGAGGTGTTGTTATACAAAACAGCCAGTTAGAAGGGGTTTTTGATGGGTACGCAGGAGGAAGGGACAGCTGGAATAGCTGAAGGTGAGGCCCTGGTAGAACATCGCTCAGATTCAGGGCCTTCCAGCTGTTGATAATCAGGCTTTACTGTCCGCCTGCATTTTTTCCAGTACCGCCCTAACCGCAGCATCCAGTTCAGTCTGATAGTGCGCGGGAATCCGGGAAAATTCATAGGTGACCAGACGTTTTTCAGCATCTGTTTTCTTGCGGGCGAACTGTTTTTTATCTGTAAACTCCGCCATCTTTTCCGTCACGACTTTTTTATCAGCTTTCGCGCTTTTTACACTGCTGTTTGCTGAGCGGATAAACGCGATGATTCTGGATTTGGACGAAGGATCGTGCGGGTCAAGCGAGGCGTCACCTTCTATGCGCGCCCGTACCGTCTCTACCAGCTCATTAAGGCTGCCCCGTCTTGCTGCGACTTTCTCAGCAACATCCAGCAGAATCTGATAATCACTGATAGAAAGATCGCTCACGGAAGGAAACAGGCTAATCAGTGCGTCAGGCACTGATGCAGCCTGAAAGGCACGGCTGATTTTCGCGGTCGACAACCCTTCTGCGCGGGCGATCTCTGACTGATTCATGTTCTCCGGGTACATCAGCGTCAGACGTTTACCCAGTTCACGCAACGTATGCTCTTTTGCGGTCTGAATATCGACAGCGAGCTGGCGCGCGTCAGACAGAGAAAGATCATCTTTTGTGACGAGTACTTCAAATGGTGTGCCGTTGTAGAGACAGGCGGCGCGGCGGCGCGAACCATCAAGGACTTCAATACGACCATTCACCTCGCGGCCGATGGCAGGAAAGAACTGCTGAAGCTTGATGGTACGGGAAATATCGCTGACCGACTCTGGCGTCAGAAAAGCCTGGTCGCGACCGTTTACGGCGGCATCGACATAGGTCTGCGCTTCAATATCATCGTGCAGGATTTTTGTCAGGGCGAAACGCGCTTCGGCACCCGACTTGAGGATAAAGACGCGGGTGCTCTCCGTTTCGCTCAGCATGCGCGAAAAACTGGAATTACCCAGCGTGCGGCCCATTTTTTTCATTTCTTTCATGACTGCGAGCTCCTGACAAATTCAATCCGTTTAAACACGGCCTGCGTAAAGCGCTCAGCCTCGCGCTTGGCATTTTTAAGCGCTTCTGTGCTGCCCGGGTAAGACTGGGGGTCGGCGCTGACGATAGTGTCGAACGTCTCTCCGCAGCGCTCAAAGCCATCCAGCCGCGGTAAAGCAGCATCGAGAATGTAAGAGGTAAATACGTCACGCGCTAAGCCATGTGTCATCTCATGGTCGCGCTTAGAGGTCATTTTCGACATAAACCCGATATTGCCCTTAATACGCGGATTGATGCCCTCTTCTTCCAGCTGTTCCAGCATTTCTGGAAGACGAGTCAGGTATTTTAGCGTGGAATGAAAATCTACCTGTGCCGGCGGCGTTGGCGTCAGCAGCAAATCGCTGGCGGCGATGGCGTTGAGCATAAAGGCATCAAGATGCGGGCCGGTATCGATAAAGATAAAGTCATAGTCATCGCCGACGCGGTCGATGATGTTACGACGTAACACCTCTGACGGCAGTACGCCCGGCAGATGTTCGCGAACCAGATCGTTCCACTGGCTGGCGACGAAGCCATCGTCAATTGAGGCCGGTATGATATCCACGCCTGGAATAATTGTTGGCTGGATAATCGCTTTCTGAAGCTGTTCGGCATCCAGATCGTTAAGCATCGCCTGCGCAGCGGTTTCCATAATCGAACCGATGCTGTTGGCATGGTTCAGAAACATGGTGCTGGAGGCCTGGGGATCGAGGTCGATAACCAGATTACGCAGATCGTACTGCAGCAGGTCCGGATGAACGCGCAGACCGTGTGCCAGGGTGACGGTGCTGACGGTCTTGGAGACGCCACCCTTAAGGTTAACCACAAAAATGACGAACGGCCCTTCCCCTTTATGGATATCGCGATACTTAGGCACTTTTCGATGCGCATAAATATCGACGACATCCTGAACCGTGAGCGCATAGTGCTTTGTATTACCGGCATCCTTTTTGCCGAACACGTGACCTTTGGATTCCATTTCGTCAATCGCCTGCTCAACGGCCCGGCGGCTGAGCTTGGGCAGGTTAGCCACTGAATTGCGGGTGAAGGTCTGGTAATACTGATCGAGGCCAAATTCGTGACGCTTGTCGATTATGTCATCACTCATACTACGCAACATGGCGTTTGCCCTGCGCGCCGTTTCGTCTACTCCACCGTAATTACTCTTCATCACTCCGCTCCGTTGGCAATATTTCAGCACAGTGTACAGAGTGTCCTGCTATGTGCAAGATTTTTATGATTTCAGTAAAATATTGTACAGAGCATAATATTTCGTTCATTCACCTTACTAAATGACAAGCTGAATGTTGGTCAGGCTAAAAAGCGATGCAGAAAGAAAAGAAAAAAGAGTGGAAACTCGCCAGGTTACCCATAATTTTTTCATAATTAAGCATCTGAAAAATAAGTATATTTGTTAATTATTTCAAGTTGAAATTCCCGTTGACTTCAGAGGTCTCTGGTCACAACAACTCTCGGAACAAAAAACTATAGAGTGTACAGCCCACAGGTTCAGAGCAGCAGGTTCAGCATTGCGATTAACAGGGCGTGCAAAGGAATTGCCGCGCAATACAAATGGTAAAAGACGCAGAGAAGAGACCAGCGCTCTATCAGCGCTGGCACTGCAAGGATAACCGCAACGAATCATCAGAGAATAATGCGGCTGGCTCTGAGCTGAGAGAATAAGCTGCAAAACATTTCGCCAGTTGCGAAATATCGTGTAAAACCAGCCCGGCGCAGTTTACTGCCATCGCCGAATATGTCGTTCCAACTGAAAACGAAATCTGCGAACAGCCCATCATTAAGCCGCAGAATATCTGCTTCCCGCAGCTTATGTTGTTCAGCCATCGAGCGTCGGGCGATGCGATAGCCTGTGACCAACTGCTGGAAAGAGTGGCTTACCGGCAGCGCGTATCTCAGTTCAAACCAGCACGCAATCAGCGGCCAGAGTTCACTCCAGCGCCAGGTATCGCTATTGGTAACGGTATAAGCCTGATTGCTGGCAGCGGGCGACGTGGCAGCCCGCAGCGTCGCCTCTGCCAACAGCGCCGCATCGGT
Source organism: Pantoea phyllosphaerae (assembly GCF_051025595.1). Classification (NCBI taxonomy): domain Bacteria; kingdom Pseudomonadati; phylum Pseudomonadota; class Gammaproteobacteria; order Enterobacterales; family Erwiniaceae; genus Pantoea; species Pantoea phyllosphaerae. The sequence continues at coordinate 96,842 of NZ_JBPFDE010000012.1, read as the reverse complement.
ATGCTCAACAATTCTGCTCCAGATTCTCGCCGAGCCAGGGAAACCAGGGTGTAATCCTTCGGCTGTGCATAGTGAGGCACAGAGGGCAATACTCAGCGCCAGATTCATCGCATTGTCAGGCGCTGCATTGCCTACCACACCAGGGCGTAGCGCCAGCGCTTATGCAGGAAGTCGAAAGCCAGCTGCGGCCCAGAGAACAGCAGTGGCGTGACAAAGTGCATATGCAGCTGCCGCTGGCGTTAAAGGCCCTGCAGTCTGGTAAGCTGGCCCGGGAGCTGCCAGGGTGGCGTCTGCCGGATCGTTTTTTATATGCGGTCTTTCCCGATGCGCGTTCTGTTCCGTGGCGTATCAGGCGCATCGTACAGATGATTGATACGCTTCTGAAAGATCGGCCTGGCATGGCGTTTAGTTTATAAATGAAAAATGAGAGGATGGTCTTTAAAAGGCTCGCTCAGATGTTTACGTGAATCTGTATTGTGAGAATGAACCAAGGATCTGGTCGACAAGCGCGGATAGCTGGCATGTTTAAAGAAATGGCCCAGATTTTTGGACCCAGGTAGAAGTACAGAAAAGGAAAAGGGCGCTTTAATTTCTCTGTTCATGCGTTTAATAGCATGCATTGTTTGCCAGCATAGCGCTGGCTGAAAAAATGATACGCATATTAATAATGATGTTGGAGTCAAAATGAAATTTCCTGGTATTCCGGAAAAGGAAGAAGAGCGACTGAGGTCGCTTTATATGATTGATCTGCTCGATACCAGAGATGATGAGCGCTTTGAACGACTGACGCGGATTGGCCAGAGGCTATTCCAGGTGCCAGTAGCGATGATTAACCTCATTGATCGCGATCGCCAGTGGACGCTGGCCTCTCAGGGGCTTAGCGGAGGGGAAATGAGACGAAATATCTCTTTTTGCGCTCACGCGATCCTGCAGGAAGAACCGCTGATTATCAGGGATGCCCGGGTTGATGAACGCTTCCATGATAATCCCCTGGTGACAGGTGAGCCCTATATCCGTTTTTATGCAGGTTACCCGGTCCATTTGCCTGACGGCGCAGTCGTCGGGACAATATGCCTGATTAACAGCGAACCGCGTGATTTTCCCGATGAAGATATTGCCTCGCTTAAAGATCTCGCATTCATCGTGGAAGATGAATTTCAGGTAATTAACATGGCGATGACCGACAGCCTTACCGATATTCCTAACCGGCGCGGCTTTTACCACAGTGGCGAGAAACGGTTCCAGGAGTATCAGCGCAGCGGCAGCGCGTTCAGTATTCTCTATTTCGATCTGGATAAGTTCAAACCCATCAACGATATGTGGGGTCATGCCGAAGGCGATGAGGTGCTCAGCGTTTTTTCGGCGCAGCTGCGTCAGCTCATGGGACCAAGGGATGTTATCGGACGGCTGGGCGGCGACGAGTTCGCTGTGCTGCTTGCCAGCGGTAGAGAGCCTGCAAGCTTCCAGAACCAACTGCGCGAAAACCTGAATGCCTGGAATCAGCAATCAGGTAAGCCTTATAACATCAACTACTCCTATGGCGTGATCAACGGTAGCGCTGACAAATACAGCTCATTAATGGAGATGATTAAAGAGAGCGACAGCGTGATGTATTCAGAAAAACGCCGGAAAAAACTGGATTAAATCAGTCAGTCGCCGCCTGTCCTGTTTCAGTATCAGGGCGAAATAGCCTGTTCCTGTCTCGACAAGATACTGTATCGCAGCAGCGCGCCAGTCTCATGCACAGCGTGGAAAAGCTGAAACCAGAAAGTGAAGCATTGCACGCTGACTAATAGAGCGCTCGTTAGCAGAATGAACTTCCACTTCTGATGGGTGAAGACAAAGGATCTTTTATAACCGGGCAGAGTATAGTCTTATGTATAAGAAGCCGGGGTCATCGGCGAATACAGTGAATGAAACCAACGGGGCAGGGTTCTCAATTAGTTACATCATACCTGTATCAGATTGGCAGCAGGGTAACCGAGCGCCACGGTTATTATGTGCGCTCTTTGAGAAAAAACCTGCTTTCTGAGCCGTACCTGATTCCCGGTTGCCCCTCCTGGCAAGCCGCCGCCGCTCGACCCGAAGGGTCGAAGTAGTGAAACCTGATTATAGAGTGATGTAACTAAACTATTGCCGCCGCGGTGGCGTGCTTTCGTCTTCGACCGTTAAGCTTTCGCGCGCCTGACAGGCCATAATTAAAAACATGTCTGGCAGGTGAGAGTGAAATTTACGCGGAGGCGGAAGGTGGGGCGGCATTGAGTCTCTCATTCCTCAAAGGGCGTTTTCCTGCGTATAGAGCATGAATGTCACATTGCCGCTGTGATACTCCTCTGGTGTTTTCCCCTGCTCCAGGTAATTCAGCAGGATATCGACCGAGAGCTGCGCATGACGCGCCGTGTTCTGATCCACAGTCAGCGCCAGCGCTTTTTTGGCAAACAGCGCTTTTGTGGTGGAATAGAGTTCATGCGTAATCAGAGTGCAGGTGTGCGTGAGTCGATGGCGGGCTAACGCCTCGCTGATTTCCGTATTACCCAGTCCGGTATTATAGAGTCCTGCCACCTGAGTCGCTTGCATGAGTTGCTTTTCCAGCAGCTTACTAATGGTAATACGGCTTTCCTGCCCGACCAGCACTTCGCGTAATTTAACCTCGGGGAAGCGCTCCTCCAGAACGTCGCGAAACCCCTGAACCCGCTGCTGATGCGCCCGATACTCAATCCGGCCACTTACCACGATGACTTCTCCACGCTGTTTAATGAGGCTCCCCATCATCAGCCCTGCGGTACGGCCTGCCTGAAGCTGGTTTATGCCAACGTGACACAGCCTTTGTGCGCCGGGCAGATCCGTCACGAGGGTCACCACCGGGACGCCACGCTGTTTACAGCATTGCAGTGCCTGGTAGACAGCCGGATGTTCATGCGCAAAAACAATGAGTGCATCACGCGTTTTGCTGCGCTCTTCAATAAGTACAGCCAACCTGTCCGGGCAGGATTCTGGAACAAAAGTGCGGTGCAGCACAATGCGGCGATACCCCAGGGCCGTTGCTATGGCGGAAAAATCGCTGGCAAGCTGCCTGAAAAAAAAGGCGTCGTTGCCGCTTAACAAGACCTCTATCTGCCAGGCCTGCCGGTGCTCTTCAGGCAGAATGCGCTTCAGCCCGGCTTCACGCGCGGCCTTAAGCACTTTTTGTGTAGTACGGGGAGAAACCCCGCCTCGTTCATTCAGTACGCGGTCGATCGTGGCCAGACTCACGCCAGCCTGTTCTGCTAGCTTTTCAAGAGTGGTGGTTTTCATTGGGGTTCCTGATGCAGCACAGATTCAGCGCCCTGATTGCCAGCATTCCGTCAATGTTGCTGACGGCCGCCGGAATCGTCCAGCGGCCAGCCAGTGCTTCAGCGCCCTACAGGTATCGACTTTTCAGAAGGCCGTCGCGAGCGGTAAGAGGGCGGAAACAGCGTGGTTGCTTGCCGCGCTGACTAGCTATGACCGGCTACAGCAACCCACTGACGGGATACAATGGAGTCCTCAATGGCTGTCAGGATCTGCTGATTTTGCAGGCCAAAAGCAAAGTTCGGATAACAATCGCCGTCGCCGCAGATACCCTGCACGAGGTCATGGACCTCAATGACTTTCACATCAAAATAGCCGAGCCCGCCGCCGCCAAAATCGAAGCCAAAAAAGCCGGCATAGGCCGGGATCTGGCTGCCGGCATACAGAGTTTTAAAGCCACGATCGTGCTTGTCATCCCTGAAGCGATAAACCTGCAGTTCATTGAAACGTTCACCATCCATATAGAGGGTGCCTTCGGTACCAGAGACTTCCCAGAACACACCAAAGATGCGGCCAGCGGCAAGGCGTGATGCCTCGATAACACCACTGGCACCGCTTTCAAAACTGATCAGGCACTGAACCTGGTCATCATTCTCAACGTCGCGCCATTCTGCCTGCTCATTGATACGACTGGCATAACCGGCGTCCACCTCAGGAACCGGACGCTGACGCAGGTAAGTCTGCGCGCTGGCAGTCACTTCGCTAATCCCGCCCATTAAAAACTGCGCAACGGAAAGCGTATGGGCCCCCAGATCGCCCAGAGAACCGCTACCGCCCAGCGTTTTAGAACAGCGCCAGGACCAGGGCAGCGCCGGGTCATTATAAAAGCCCTGATCGAAGGTTCCCCGGAAGCGGATCGGCGTACCGATATCGCCGCGGTCGATAATCTGTTTCGCAAGCAGTGCCGAGGGCGTTTTGATGTTGTTAAAGGCCACCATCGTTTTAACGCCTGCTTTTTCTGCTGCAAGGGTCATCTGCCGCGCCTCTTCAGTGCTGACGGCCAGCGGCTTTTCACAATACACGTGCTTACCGGCCGCGATCGCGGCGAGCGCCATTTCATAATGCAGGTGATTGGGCGAGGTAATATCCACCACGTCAACGTGCGGATCGTTGATCAAATCACGCCAGTTCCCGTACGCTTTTTCTGCGCCGAAACGCCTCGCATTCGCGTCAGCCAGAGCCTGATTTTGATCGGCCAGTGCATACAGACAGGGGCGTTTTGGCAGGCCGGGGTAGATCATTGCTGCACGACGGTAAGCATCAGCATGCGCCTGCCCCATGAAGCCCGAGCCGATTAATCCAATATTGAGTGTATCTTTCATTGTGCAACTTCCTCTGATGAGGAGAAGAGTGGAAAGGTGTTTTGTGTCCAGCGAAACGCCCGGGAGACCGCAGCAAACGGCTCTTCTTTTTGCGGATCCTGTTCGGCTTCCACAATCAGCCAGCCCCGATAGCCTGAATTTGTAATGAAAGTAATCAGCGGGGAATAATCGATGCAGCCTTCGCCAGGCACCGTAAAGAGTCCGGCACGTACCGCTTCATTAAAACTGAGGTCCTCTCTCTGCACCCGATGCAGGATATCTGCGCGGACATCTTTCAGATGGATATGCACCACGCGGTGGCCAAACTTGCCGATGATTTGTGCCAGGTCAACGCCAGCGGCGAAAGCGTGCCCGGAATCCAGCACCAGGCCGACGCTGTCGGCGGTTTTTGTCAAAAACGCTTCCAGTTCATGATGCTGTTCAACCAGCATCATCAGATGATGATGGTAAGCCAGTTTCAGGCCGAATCGGCTCTGCAAAATATCAGCGAACTCGCTTACTTTTTCAGCATAATCATCGACATTCAGACAAGTCAGCGCCGGTGAAAGAGAAAGCCGCTCATCCAGTGGATGACCGCCTGGCATTCTGCCGCACTCGCCGTAGACCATCACCTGTGCACCCAGTGCGTTAAGCAACTCCGCATGAGACTGTACGGCCGCAACCTCCTCTGCAACGCTGCGATCGGCCAGAAAACCGCTGTGCCAGCCAGAAGCGAGCTGAAGACCGGCCTCCTGCAGCAGAGGGGCCAATGTGTCGACAGTACGGGGGAATTTCCTGCCCAGTTCAATACCCTGATAGCCAGCAGACGCGGCCTGCTTCAGACAGGTTTCAAGGGGAATAGCGTCGCCCAGATCGAGCAGTACATCATTGGTCCAGCTCAGAGGGCTGATACCTAACCGAATATGTGCATTCATCAGAACCGTGCTCCTTACAGATCAATCTGAGAGCACTATAAAGAGGGTTTCAGCATCAACGTTATCGCACAAATGAGGTAAAAACCTCATTTGTACGCGGGCAGCTTGAATACGCGATGCAAGGCTGACGGGATTTGCCTCCCCTCGCGTTTGTCGAGCCAGACGTAAACATCCCTTCTTTTTTGACCGAAATCATTTGGCCTGTTCCTCTTTTTACCAGACAATCTGCCGCCTTATCATGTGTCTGGTCTGGCGCGGATGTCCGGCCTTCAAACCACCAGCAACCTTAAGTGTGAAAATGACTATTCAAGCAAGTACGGAAAACGCAGTAGCAAGCAGACCATCCTGGTCGCTGAAAGATACCATCTGGATGATGGGGGTATACGGCACCACGGTGGGCGCCGGCACATTATTTCTTCCGGTCGAGGTAGGAACGCGCGGACCGCTGGTATTTTTTATGATGCTGCTGCTGGGCCTGCCGCTGTCGCTGATACCACACGTGCTGATCTGTCGCATCTTTATGCGCGATCGTCAGGCGGAGAACGCTGAACTTCCGCTGTTTGGTAAATTCTTCGGCCCAAAAGGGCGTCAGGGCATCAAGATCTTTTTCTGCGTGGCTCATTTTCCCGTCACGCTGGTCTACGTCGTCTCGCTGGTCAACGCGTTAGATAACTATGTCACCACGCGCCTGCATTTTGCCGCGCTGAACCGCGCGGCGCTGGCCTTTATCGCGGTGTCGTTGATCTATCTGGTGTTAAGCAAAGGCCGCGACCGCGTGGTCAGCACCATGAGCACGCTGGCGATCCCCTTTGCCCTCTCTTTGCTGTTGATTGCCATGATGCAGATCCCGTCCTGGCATCTGTCAAACCTGACGCAGGCGCTGCGCGACACCACAGTCGCGCCGGCTGGTGAGTCGCTGAAGGCGCTCTGGCTGGCGCTCCCGCTTATCACCTTCTCGTTCTGTTCCGCGCCGATGATGTCGCCGCTCTCCTCTTACTATCAGGAAAAGGGGAAGGGCGGCGAGCAAAAAGCCGTACGCGTGGTCCGTCTGGCATACTGCGCCATCTTCTTCAGCATTATCTTTTTTGTGCTGAGCTGTGTGCTGAGCATGCCGCGCGAGGTATTTTTTGCAGCCAAGACGCAGAACCTGAACGTGCTCTCGGTGATGGAAGGCAACGGTGGCGCAGGCCTGTTGTTCATCGTTGCGCCCTTTATTGCGATGGTAGCGATGACCAAATCGTTTCTGGGGGTATGCCTGCCGGTCGCCGAAACTTTCGCTACGCTGATCGGCGACGCTGCCGGGCTGAAAGAGGAATCCATGCGTAAGAAGGCCAAAGCGGTCGCCTTTACGCTGATGTTTGCGGTGTCATTTGCGGTGGCCTACTGGAATCCGGACGTGATTGCGCTGATTGAAACCGTCTGCGGGCCACTGATCGCGATCTTCCTGTTCGTCATTCCCGCCTGGCTGGTCTACACCCGAAAAGAGCTGCAGATGCTGCGAGGTGGCATGTCGGCCATCGTCGTCGTCGGCGGTCTGCTCACGGTGTCGGCGCTGATCTACGGCATGCTTTAAGTCGCGCCCCCTCTCGCGGGGGCGCCGCCGGGCGGTCAGTTCTGACCGCTCGCCTGATTCCGGCCGCTGCGCTTGGCTTGATAAAGCGCGCGGTCGGCCTCTTTTTTCAGCTGTTCCGCCTCTGCCGACTTGCCCTCAGAAACCAGCGAACTGTAGCCAGCGCTGATGGTCACGATACCCAGCGAAACCTCCGTACTTTCATGCGCGATACCCATCTCCAGCACGCGCTTCACTGCCCGCTCAGCCACGATTTTCGCCTCGGATGCGTTGGTGTTCGGCATGATAATCGCAAACTCTTCACCGCCGTAGCGCGCCACCACGTCGCCGTGAAAATGGACGCTGCTCTTAAGCGCATGGGCGACATCCTGCAGACACTCGTCGCCCGCCACATGTCCGTACGTATCGTTAAAGCCTTTAAAGCAGTCGATGTCGATCATAATCAGCGCGATCGGGTCGCCGGTTTTCAGCGACTTCAGCAACCCCTGCTCGAGCAGCGCATCAAACTGTCTCCGGTTGGCCAGGCCAGTTAAGCCGTCGACCAGCGCCAGCGACTGCAGCGTATGATTGATGTTGGTCAGCTCATCGCGCACATAGGTTAATTCAATCTGATTTCTGACGTTGGTACCGACCTGGCGAAGCAGCATGATCCCCATGCCGGTAATAGCGCAAAGCAGCGCCAGATTAAGCAGCAGATTCACCAGGTTGCCCGCCAGCCACTCCCGACGAATGCTGTCGCGGTCGTAGCCCGCCGTCACGATCAGCGGATAGCGCTCCAGCCGGGTGTAGCCAAACACACGCACCACGCCGTCCAGCGTAGAGCGCCAGATGGCGTTGCCGCTCGAGGCGGCCTTAAGCTCGGTTTTGAACAGCGGGCTGGATGCCAGCGTCCGGCCGATAAAGGCGTCAGGGAAGGGGCGAATATATAAGACAGAGGAATCCGCCAGGATCAGCCCCAGGGTGTCTTTATTACCCAGAGCGAAATAGCTGTAATACTGACGGAAATAGTCAACCCGTACGGTGGCCAGCGCGACGCCAGCAAAATTACCCTGGCTGTCGTTCAGGCGAACGGAAACAGGGATCACCAGATCGCCGGTTGAGCGGCTGCGTATGACCCGACTGATAAGCAAATTTGTATCGTTATGGGTGCGATGCCAGATGAAATAGTCGCGATCGGCATTGCTGGCGTTGGTCGGCACGAAATTGCCGGATGAGGCGATCCAGTGCCCCTCGGTATCGTAGATGAACAGTCCGTGCAGCTGCGGAAGCTTAGCCTGCTGCTCTTTAAGCTGGTGCAGGAAAGCTGGCGTCGCGGCGTACTCATTTCCTCGCTGCCGAAGCTGCCGGACCGCATCCGCCAGGGTGATATCCACCTGCAAAAAGGCGTCTTCCGCCTGCTTCGCCAGCGAAACTGACAGGTTGCGGGCGTCGTCGTTTTTTTCGCCCACCGTCTGCTGCCAGGAATTCCATAACGACCAGGCGTTAATGGCGACAACGAAGAGGCTGGTGAGCAGCAAAAACACGGCCATGCTTTTGCCGAGGGAGGTTTTTAACAGGGCGACGCCGGAAGCGCCTGATTGAGTTTTTCGCATAGTTAAGAGGGATATCAGCGCCAGCGGCAAAGGTCAGTCACGCATAATACATTAATTATGTTCAGGTCAGAATGGTTAGCCACGTGCATTGTTTACGCCCGCCGCTGGATTCACCCTCTGACAAAAAGCGAATAAATCATTCTCATCTATACTTCACCGCGTTTACCGGAAAGTTCAGCCGCGTTCAGGTTCGCCGCTCGCGTGGCAGCGCATTCAGACACAACGAAGCGACTGACTTTTATCATTTTATTCTTACAGGGGATTTGCCGCTATGTTGCATTCTCAACCCTCACGCGCCGGCACGCTGCTGCTCCTGCTGGCGGCCGCAATCGGCTTCGCGCTGGCGCTCTACGCCTGGCTGACGCCTTTAACTGGCGTCACCGGCACCATCGGCGCGCTCGGCGTGGCCATCGCCAGTGTGGTGCTGGCTTTGCTGACGCTGATCCTGCGCGCCTCGTCAGGCCGCGGCGCGCGCATTTTCTGGGGCATCGTGACGCTGATTGTGCTGGCAGGGATTGGCTTTGCCGCCTTGCTGCTCCATCAGGGGATCATTACCGCCGCCATGGTACTCGGGCTGGCTGGCCTGATCCTGCTCGGCCGCCGTCCCGCCCGTCACACCACACCCGCCAGAGCCTGAGGAATTGCCCGTGCATAACGATAAACAAAAGCAGCTGATGAAAGTCAGCATGACGGCGCTCGCGCTGTTGATGACGCCACTCACATTACAGGCCGAGGATAAGGCCGCCGAAGCTTCTCAGGGAACGCAGGAGAAGCTTAATGTGGATGCCGCCGATCAGCAGTCGCCTGGCACCACGAATACCACCAAAGAAGCCTCTACTGCACAGGATGGCAACAAGGTCGCGTCCGCGGCTAATACGGCGTCGCCGCTGGTGCCGGAAAAAGCGACCTGGGATAGCTTCCACGGCCAGCTTAACGCCCAGAAGTACAGCCCTCTCAAGCAGATCACGGCCGATAACGTCAGCAAGCTGGAAAAAGTGTGGGAGTTTCACACCGGCGACGTCTCCGACGGCAAAGGCAAAACGCCCGCCACCGTCTGGTCTGCCACGCCGGTGTTCGCCAACGATACGATTTACATCGGCACGCCTTTCGATCGGCTGATTGCGCTCGATCCCGGCACCGGCAAAGAGAAGTGGCATTACGACACCAAGGCCCCGCGCGAAGCGCTGACCCAGCCGGTGCTAAAGAACCGCGGCGTCTCTTACTGGCAGGCGAAAAACCCGGTCGCCGGGCAGGCCTGCCAGAAGATCGTTTATATGGGCACCGTTGACGGCAAACTCTATGCGCTGGATGCGGACTCCGGCAAACCGTGCGAAAAGTTTGCCGATAAGGGAGTGCTGAACGTCAATCAGTGGAACACCCTGAATGCGAAATTCCCGCTGTCGCTGCTGCAGCCGCCCACCGTGGTCGGCAACCATCTGATTGTCGGCTGGGCCGGTAAAGACTGGGCCTACGCCGAAGCGCCTCCGGGCACCGTCTTCTCCATCAATGCCGAAACCGGTCAGCGCGAGTGGACTTTTGACGCCATTCCTGCCGACATCAGAAAGCGCACCGGCACCGCCAACGTCTGGACCCATATGTCCGCCGACGAGGCGCACGGGTTGGTCTATCTGCCCGTTTCTTCGCCTTCGCCTAACTACTGGGGCGGCAACCGCGTCGACGCCATTCCGCTCGGCACCTCCACCACGGCGCTCGATGTCAACACCGGCAAAGTGGTCTGGTCGCGCCAGTGGGTGCATCACGACGTCTGGGATTACGACATTAACTCCGCGCCGACGCTGATGGACATCACGGTCAACGGCAAACCGATCCCGGCGCTTATCCAGGCGACCAAACAGGGTTTCCTGTTCGTCGTAAACCGTCTGACCGGCGAGGATGTCTGGCCGATTGAGGAGCGTCCGGTTCCGCAGGGCGACGGCTCTGTACAGGGCGAGAAACTTTCACCGACGCAGCCGTTCCCGACCAAACCAGCACCCTTGCTCGATCAGTCAAAAAAACCGGAAATCTGGAAGCTGGCCGATATCGTGGGCGCCGGACAGTGCTCGCGTCTCTGGGATAAGCTCACCTACGAGGGCATGTATACGCCGCCAACCACCAAAGGCGAGGGGGCGTTAACCTATCCTGACAGCGCCGGTGGCGTGCAGTGGGGCGGCGTCGCCTTCGATCCGCAGAATCAGATTGCGGTGGTAAATACCTCGCACATCGTGCAGTACGTCAAGCTCTACAGCCGTGAGGATTACAATAAGGCAGATAAAGACGCGGGCAATGAGAGCGGATTCGCTCCGCAGGAGGGCGCCCCTTACGGGATGCGTCTGAACGTGGCGAACAACTGGCTCGGCATGCCGTGCTGGCAGCCGCCGTTTGGCGAGATCGTCGCGCTGGATATGCACACCGGCGACGTGAAATGGCGACGTCCGGTTGGCGCCTCTCAGCAGTACGGCTTCTTTATGCCGGAAAGCTGGGGTTCGCCGACGATCGGCGGCCCGGCGGTCACCGCTGGCGGCGTCATCTTTATCGGCGCCTCGATGGACGCGAAAGTCCGCGCTTATTCGCTGGCGAGCGGAGAGGAGCTTTGGTCCGATCAGGTTGAAGCGCCAGCCGTGGCAAACCCCTCGGTGTATGAATACAAAGGACGCCAGTACGTCGCCTTTGTCGCTGGCGGCAACACCATACTGAAAGACCAGGTCGGCGACCAGGTCGTGGTTTACGCACTGCCTAAATAACCCTGCTGACAGGTGCTGAATCGAGAGCAAAGTGATTTGCTCTCATTCAGCACTGGCAGAAGGCAGGCGACTTCGGGGTTAGTTAAACACCATACCGCCGTCGATTAACAGAGACTGCCCGGTCATATAGTCAGAGTCGGGGCCCGCCAGAAAAGAGACGCAGGCGGCGACATCTTCCGGCTCGGACAACCTCCCCAGCGTAATGCGTTTGGCAAATTCTCGCGTGCCATACCCCGCCGGCTCGCCCGCCGCATCCGATATCTGCTTGTCGATCGCTTCCCACATTGGCGTTTTTACAATGCCGGGACAGAAGGCGTTAACCGTAATGCCCGACGCCGCCAGATCTTTAGCCGCCGTTTGCGTCAGCCCGCGCACCGCGAACTTGCTGGAGCTGTATACGGCCAGCTCGGGGTTGCCGACGTGACCCGCCTGAGAGCAGGCGTTGATAATCTTCCCGCCGTGGCCCTCTGCAGCGAACGCCTGGATTGCCGCCTGCATGCCCCAGATGACGCCCTTCACGTTGACGTTATACACCTTATCGACCACCTCTTCGGTGATATCGGCAACTGGCGTCGAAGGCGCGACGCCAGCATTATTCACTATCACGTCGAAGCCGCCCAGCGCGCGTCTCGCCTCCTCGACCACCTCAAAGACGCGGTCGCGCTGGGCGACGTCGACCTGTAACGCAACCGCCTTGCCGCCGGTGCGGGTAATTGCCTCCGCAACCTGCTGCGCGGTGTCAACATTATAATCGGCGACCGCCACGGCAAAGCCATCTTTCGCCAGGCGTAACGCAATCGCCGCGCCGATGCCCTGACCGGCCCCGGTAACAAAAGCCACTTTATTTTTCATAACGCTATCCTTTTAAGGTTAACTCAGAGCAGCTGGCTGAGATGAAGCTGCCCCATCAGCAGCGGGTTGTCGCGGTAGTCGACGGGAAGGGCAACCACAGCCGGCCCGTTCACATCCATCGCTTTGCGCAGCGTCGGCTCCAGCTCTGCCGCGCTGTTCACCGCAAACCCGGCCGCGCCGAAGGCTTCGGCATAGGCTTTGAAATCAACCGGGCCGAAGTTGACGCCGGAGAGGCGCTGGTACTTTTTCTCCTCCTGGATGGCGACCATGTTGTAGGCGTTGTCGACCCAGATAATGTGCAGAATGTTGGCCTTCAGCCTGACGGCGGTTTCCAGCTCCATGCTCGACTGTAAAAACCCGCCGTCGCCGGAGACCGACACCACCTTGCGCGACGGATCCACCAGCCAGGCGCCGATGGCCCACGGCAGCGCCACGCCCATCGTCTGCTGCCCGTTGGAAATCATGATTTGACGCGCCCGGAAGCTGTAAAGATAACGGGCGATCCAGATGTGAAAACTGCCCATGTCCACGGTCAGGCTGACGTCGCTGTTGATGGGGTCAGTTTGGATATCGAAAATTATTGTACGTTAAGGTTGTTTTTTGACCTTTCAACTTTAGCAGACCTCAGCCGACGAAACTTACCGGAGGCCGGTATTCTGTTGCTTTTCCAGATGTAATCGCCTGTCAGATTGATATGCTCCCAGCCTAACGGCGACAAATGTGACAGCAGTTGCTCGTTGATCTTCACCCCTTTACGCTTCAGGGCATCGACCGCTCTTTCCATATAGACGGTATTCCACAGCGAGATAGCCGCTGTCAGCAGCGTCAGTCCACTGGCGCGGTAGCTCTGATTTTCCGGTTTACGATCCCTGATTTCACCCAGACGGTGCAGGAATACCGCGCGTGCCAGCGCGTTACGGGCTTCTCCTTTATTCAGTCCCGCCTGGACCCGCCGACGAAGTACCGGATCGCGGAACCAGTCGAGCATAAACAGCGTCCGCTCAATGCGGCCAATTTCTCTCAGCGCCTTTGCCAGGCCATTTTGTTTGGGATAGCTGGCCAGTTTTTTCAGCATCAGGGATGCCGTCACGGTTCCCTGCTTTATCGAGGTTGCCAGACGCAGCACTTCACGCCAGTGAAGTTCAATATCTTTCAGATTCAGACTGGTCGTTGATATCAGTGACTGAAGCGCCGGGTACTGGTCCGCTTTCCCTTTGATAAACAGCTTCTTGTCGTGGAGATCCCTGATTCGCGGACAGAACGCAAATCCCAGCAGATGCATCAGGGCAAAGACATGATCGGTGAAACCCGCGGTATCGGTGTAATGCTCCCTGATTTCCAGGTCGCTTTCGTGATACAGCAAGCCATCGAGGACATGGGTTGAATCCCTGACCCGACTGATTATGCAGGTGTAAAACGGGCTGTATTGATCCGAAATATGGGTATAAAACTGACGCCCAGGCTCCTGCCCATATTTCGGGTTAACCTGCCCTGCGTAGCGGCCTGAACTGCCTGTTCTGAAATTCTGTCCATCTGATGATGACGTTGTCCCGTCTCCCCAGAATGACGCCAGTGGTCTTTTCCCCTGTGCATTAACCAGCTCAGCAAGAGCGGCTGAATAGGTTTCGTCGCGGATGTACCATGCCTGAATATCTTCGAGTGATGATTTGGTGCTACCTGGGCAGGCTTCTGCCATTTTGGTCAGACCAAGATTGATGCCATCCGCAAGAATGGTGGTGAGGAGCAGGCGGGTATCGGGACGGGTGATGTCATTTTTTATATGCGAAAAATGTCGGGTAAACGTCGTCCAGCTGTTTACCTCATCGAGAATTTCCGTGATTTTAGGGCGCGGTAGCATGCTGTAAACCAGCTCTGCCAGCGGTGAAATCTGCACCGGTACGCAGTTATCCAGCGGAGAGACTTTTACTCCCCTGTCAGATATTTCCACATCGGGCAGCTCACCAAGGGCAGCCATGGCATTGACCTCTTCAAGTCTGGACTGAAGCAGGGTCATACGGCTGGTAATGTACTCATGATAATCAGCAGATACGGGCAGGGGCAGCGCCGGAGTGAGTTTGTCAAAGTCCTTTTCGGGAATGAGGTAATCATCAAAGTTTTTGTAGCGGCGTGAGCCTTTAACCCAGATGTCCCCGGAGCGCAATGCACCCTTAAGCTCGCTGAGCGCACAAAATTCATAGTAATGCCGGTCAATACCCGCAGGTGTAATCACCACTTTGCGCCAGCTTACAGGGACAAACTTAAGCGGCGCTGTCGCCGGAACTTTACGTGACTGCTTTCGGTACATATCCTTGATCACAACCAGCGCATCAGCCAGAGGTTGTGCTGCCGGGGTGGCGACTAACTGTAAAGAGGACAACATGCGCGGGGCATATTTCCGTAATGTGCTGTATTTCTCAGTAATAATATGTAGCGGATCAAAATTATTTTTCCTGGCGAGATGGCGAGTTTCCTCCAGACTTGCGACAAATTGAGGCCATGGCAGTATGTTTTCTATTGCGAGCCATGGATCGCCACCTGAATCACGGGCATCAGACAGTGCCTGGCCGACATCGATGTACTGCCTCAGTTTTGACTGGATCAGCTTTCCGGTCTGTTGAAGACGCTCAGCCTGGGTTCTTTTGGCTTTGCTGAACAGGCTGTTCAGCATGCGTTCATGCAGCTCAATCACTTCATCTGTCAGTGTGGCTCTGGCTTCTTCCAGCACGCACACCAGGATTGCATGACGCCGGGCTGCTGAAAATCGTGTCAAATCCCGGCTACTCATCTTTCGGCCTTCCCGCGCCAGCTTCAGCAACCGGTTCTGGTGAATGGTACGATCTATACCTTCCGGTAATGCCAGCGATTCAATGCTACTGAGCCGATCAAGGTGTTGCAGCACGTTCTTACCATTGATTTTACCCGGCGGTTGCAGAAGCCATGTCAGTCTGGAGGACTGATTATCTGAGGACTCAAGTAAACGATCCAGGGCATCCCTGTGCTCCGGAGTTAACGGGGCATTCAGGGTCTGAAATACGATTTTGTCGCCGCCAGCCATGGCCTGCGCACAGGTACGCTCCACGACATCAATCGCGGGGATTATCACGTTGTTCTTCCGGATCCAGAGCAGCAGTTCTTCGGCCAGGAGAACACCTTTATCAGTGCGCGTCGCCATCGGCAGCAGGTGTGTAATACAGTCCTGCTGTATTTTGCCGGTGAACGCTTTTACGCCAAGATAGCGGTACAGTTCGGTTAAATGTTCGCGTCGCGTGGTTTTCCTGCCGGAAAGGTAAGCAGGCCAGAGATCCCCGGGAAGTTTTAGCCTGCTGGCGATATGCTTCAGCAGCGCATCAGAGGGTGGGATTTTTTTGTCCGGTGCAAAGCCGACATTTTTCAGATAGCAAAGAAGGACGGCAAAACCAAAACGGCTGGCGGGTTTACGGTGAGCACTGATAAGCGCCAGATCATGCTCACTAAAATACGCCATTCGTGTCAGCGTTAACTCATCGTCCGGTAATGCCAGTAATGATTCTCTTTCCGACAGAGAAAGAATCTGCCTCCTTGCCATATCGTTTCCCTCATAAATTATTCGGTGCGGTATTTTTAACAAAAATGCATATCGCATAAGGCTACACCCTAATGCCACGACCAAAACGTGACGGCATACGATGAATGACATAACCTATATGCGATAGAATAAATGCAATAACTTAAATGCGATAATGCGGTGAAAAAATGTTCATCAGAGCTTATTTAAGGGCATCGACGGAAGATCAGTTCGCCGATCGGGCAAAAGAGATGCTGGAGCAGTTTGTTGAAGAGCGGGGACATAAAATAGCCAGTTACTACCGGGAGAACATCAGCGGGACAAAACTCGACCGCCCGGAACTGGGGCGCTTACTGATGGACAGTCACCGCAATGATATTTTGCTGGTCGAGCAGATAGACCGCCTGACCCGTTTGAGTAACAGCGACTGGATGACGCTGAAAAAGCAGATCGAGCAACACGAGCTGCGGATTGTCAGCCTGGATGTGCCCACCTCATGGCAGGCACTGTCAGATAAGGACCCTTCACTGGCTGACCCAATCACCCGCGCCGTGATAACCGCCATCAATAATATGCTCATCGACCTGATGGCAGCAATGTCGCATAAGGACTGGCTCAGTCGCCGCCAACGACAAAAGCAGGGGATTGAACGGGCACATACGCTGGGGAGATACCGGGGTAAACAGGCCGATCGAGAGCGACATCAGAAAGTCCTGTACTATAGACAGGTAAAGAAACTGAGTATCCAGGAAACGGCTGATGCTACGGGCTACAGTGCTTCACAGGTTTGCCGGATACAAGCGCTTCATAAAACTGAAAAGCTGAAATAACAATGTTTATTTGCAGTCATAGCGTAATAGTTAGCCTGTGACTAGCAGCCTGACGCATCATCTATGTAAGTAAAGTCCGCTGTGTGCCAAGAGCGGACATTGTCCTGTCTCTGGATAACATTAATAAAGATAACATCTTGATTATCATCGGCAGCATCATATTTTTTGCCATTAAAAATGGCTTAGGGCTGCTCACCAATAAATACAAAATACAAGACTACACATTTTATTAATTTAGTTTATTATCAAAATCCTTATTTTAATAGTTGAGGTATATTATGAATACGTGGATTATTCTATTAATCGCTGTTATAGGTGAGGTTGTAGCAACAACAAGCCTGAAACTTAGTGAAGGATTTACTAAACTGGTGCCTTCTGTCGTGGTGGTTGTCGGATATGCCATTGCATTTTATTGTTTATCGATTACTTTAAAGTCCATACCACTTGGTATTGCCTATGCAGTCTGGTCTGGACTTGGTATCGTTACTGTATCTATACTGGGCTGGCTCGTATTCGGACAAAAATTGGATATTTGGGCTTTATTGGGAATGTTCTTGATTATCTGCGGCGTTTTAATTCTAAATCTTTTATCGAAAACCGCAGCGCATTAAACCATCTATGCAATTGGTTGAATCTTTATCCCTGTTTTTGAATTGTTAACGGAATATAGGTGGATAAGCGGAGAAATTAATCATTATCCGCCCACCTCTAATTCTTAATATTTGCTAAATCATCTAAACATTTTGGGTAAATGCCACCTCTTATCCTTTGTGCGAAGAAAACCAATATGTCCGCTCCTCGCTTAAAGCTGCCTGTCAAAGTGGTCAAGCTTTGCCATAGCTCAGAGGTACAAAAAATCTCCTTAACGTACAATAATTTTCGATATCCAAACTGACCCCTTGATGATGTCCTGCATCGCGCGCACGATGCGCAGCGGATGCAGCGCAAACTGATCCAGGCTGGCGCCCTGCATCGCCAGCAGCTGCCGCTGCTGGCGACGATCCTTCAGAATGGCGGCAGCGGCCTCGCTGAGCTGCAGCGGCGAGTCGATACGCGCGGCGATTTTACGTACGGTCTGCGCAATATCGCCTACCAGCTCGGCATCAGGCAGGTAGCGATTGTCAGCCTCCGCCGGCAGCACATCGATATGCACCAGCATCGCTTTTCCGCTGTTCCACATCGCGGGCTCATACTCAACCGGGCTGTAGCCGATGGTGATAATCAAATCGGCCTGCTGCAGCAGGCGATCGCCCGCCTGGTTGTTAAAGAGGCCGATACGTCCCGCGAAGCGCGAAAAGTGCTCCTGGCGCACCGCACCGGCGGCCTGGTAAGTGCTGGTGACAGGAATGCGGCTTTTGGTCAGCAGCGCATGGATCGCCTCGCTGTTCTCTGGCTGGCTCGCCATCAGGCCCAGCAGGATCACCGGATTTTTGGCCCGCGCGATTTCGCGGCTGACCGCCTCTACCAGTGAATCGGGCGCGGCGCCCAGCGTGACGCGTCCCTTGTGCTGCAGTGGCGTGCCCGATACCGGCTGATCGACGATATCCTGCGGCAGGCTGATAAAGGCGCCGCCGCCGCGGCCGTTCTCAGCGTGGCGAAAGGCGTTGGAGACGCATTCAGCCAGCGCAGAGGCGTCGGTGACCTCAACGGCGAATTTCGTCACCGGACGAAACATCGACACGGTGTCCATGCTCTGGTGAACCTGCTTGGCGCTGTCAGAACGCTTTACCGCGCCGCCAATCGCCACCACCGGATCCCCTTCGCTGGTAGCGGTGGCCATGCCAGTCACGAGGTTCGAGCAGCCCGGCCCCGAGGTGACCAGCGCCACGCCGGCATTGCCGGTCAGCCTGCCGACCGCGGCCGCCATAAAGGCGGCATTCGCCTCATGCCGCACCGGGATCAGCTGAATCGGCGAATCCACCAGCGAATCGAACACCTTGTCGATTTTGGCGCCGGGAATGCCGAACACATGGTTGACGCCCTGCGCTTCAAGCTGCGCCACCACGAGATCGGCGCCGCTGTTCCAGAGCACGTTGCTTGTTAGCGTTTTCATCATCACCTCTGTTGTTAGCTTTCGACAGCCCGAATGGCCTCATCCAGATCCTGCGGGTTCAGATCCGCCTGCAGAAAATCGCGGTCCTGCGGCAGGTCGATCACCAGCTGACTGATGGCGCCGAACGTCAGCTGACCGCTCTCCAGCACGTAATCGAGGATGTGTCCGCCGCCCTGGCGATCGCCGGTAATAAAATGCTCGTGGTAGCCTGCGACGTTAATGCCCTGCATATACTGCGGGGTGCGGAAGCCGATCAGCTCGCCCTCCGCCTCGCGAAAGTCGAAGGTGGGCTGATTGCCTAACACTTCAGGCATAGTGCGATAGGGGCGGCACTGACAGGGCACGGTGCGCGTCTGTACAGCACGAAAGCGGCCGCTGATGCGCAGCGCGCAGAACTGATTATCTGAGGTGATTTTGCTGTCGATCACGCCGTGCACGTCGTCACGCGTGGCGGCTTCAGCGAAGCGGTGCTGGTATTCAGGTTTGAAAAAGGTCATTACCGCAAAGGGCGTCTTCTGCTCGGGCCGGGCCGGGCGGGCGCTGCCGTCGGAACGAAGCTGATACACCTGGCTGTCAAACGCGATCAGCTCGCCGTCGAGCTGATTAAAGGTGCCCAGACCAAAATCGCCTTTGCGCAACAGCGCGGAAACCGTGGTCGAACCGTCATAAACGCCATTGAGCAGCGCGCTCATTAACGACGTCTGATAGATAAATTTTTCTGGTGATTTTTCCGCAAGTTTGCCAAGGGTATCCTTGAGCTGATCCTCACATGAACAATCAGATACAATATTATACATAGCGTGCCTCACAAACCTATAGTTAAGCTTTGTTAATATCATGGTGGGCCAGTTGGCTTGCAGAATCCAATAGCAAAACCTGTTAACTTTGAGACGTTTTTGATATGGAACTTCGGCATCTACGTTATTTCGTTGCTGTGGCCGAAACGCTGCACTTTACCCGCGCAGCGGAAATGCTGGGCATTTCTCAGCCGCCGCTGAGTCAGCAAATCCAGCGTCTGGAACATGAGATCGGCACACCGTTGCTGAAGCGTTTAACGCGAGGGGTTGAGCTGACGGAGGCGGGCAGTGCGTTTCTGCCGGATGCGATACAGATTGTGCAGCAGGCCGACAATGCGCTGGAGAAGGCGCGCGGCGTGGCGCGGGGGATCAGCGGACAGATGTCGCTGGGCTTCGCCAGCTCGGTGGCGTTTGGCCAGCCGGTATTCGATCTGATCCGCCGCTTCAAGGCGCGCTACCCCGCCATTACCCTGAGCACGCGGGAGGAGAACATGGCGCTGCTGATGCAGGATTTACAGGAAGGACTGCTCGACGCGGCCTTTATTCGCCTGCCCTGCGAAAGCAGCAAGGCCTTCAATCTGAAGGTGATTGCCACCGAGAGAATGCTCGTTGCCTTGCCCGCTGGCCACGCACTTGGCCATCAGCGAAGCGTGGCGCTGTCGCAGCTGGCAGACGAAACGCTGATTATCTTCCCGCGCGACGTCTCCCCAAGCCTGTATGAGCTTATCGTCAGCACCTGCCTGCGCGCGGGCTTTTCCTCGGCGCGTTTTCAGCAGGCGCCGCAGATTGCCGCCTCTCTCGGCATGGTGGGCGCGAACTGCGGCATCGCGCTGGTGCCGGCCTCTGTGTGCTGCGTCAATAATCCGCAGATTGTGTTTTGCGAGATCGAGAACAACACGCTTTACACGGATATCGCCTTTGCCTGGCGACGCAGCAGCACGGCCAGAACGGTATCGCACCTGCTCAGGCTGATTCACGACGCTGAGCAGGAAGCATCGGGCGAGCCCTCTCCGCCCGACGGCCTCTGACCTTTAGCCTGCCAGCGCCGCGGCAAAGTCGCGGTAGGCATGCAGCGGACGGCCCAGCAGCGCCACCAGCCGCTCGCGATCGCCAGCCTGCGGGATCATGCCGTCGCTGACGTAGCGCTCGGCCATCAGACGCATTTCATAGGCCATCCATTTCGGCATAAATCCCCCCATGTTCGCTTCAAAAGCGGCGGGATCGTCGCCGCCATAGTTAACCGGTCGCCCGAGCGTTTCGGCCCATACCGCAGCGGCCTGAGGTCCGGTAAGGGTATCGGGCCCGACGATATTGATGGTGTCGACGGGCAGTTTGCCGGGCGCCCGGTCGCGTCGTATCAGTTCGATCGCGGCCACCTCGGCAATATCGCGCACATCCACCATCGCCAGCCCGACGTGGCCGATCGGCATCGGGTAAACGCCGTGGTGGAAGATGACCTCTTTGACCATCGCGTCGTTATCGATGTAATAGGTCGGCCGCAGGATAGTGGCGCTAAAATCCATCGCCGCGAGCATCTGCTCCGCGCCAAACTTCACGGCGAAGTGCGGAACGTTCACCGCTTTATCCGCCTCGAACACTGAAAGGTAGACGACCCGATCAACACCGCATTCGCGGGCGACGTTCAGGGTAATGATGGCCTGAGTAAACTCATCGGCCGTTACGGCGTTCAGCAGAAAAAGCGTGCTAACGCCAGAGAAGGCGGCGCGCAGGGCGTCAAGATCGAGCAGCTCGCCTTTAACCACCTCGACGGCTGGCCCAAAGCCGGCAGCCTCAGGGTGGCGCGTCAGTACGCGAACAGCGGCTCCGCGGCTGATAAGCTGGGCGACGACACGGCCGGTGGCGCCGGTAACGAGAATAGTCATGATGTTTACTCCGTGATGTCAGATGGGTGTAAACAGAGACTAAGCTGTTTTGTTTAATGGCGTAAGACGCTATTCTCGAGACCATTTGTTCCATAAATGAGACATGATATGGACCTTAACGCCCTAGCAGATTTTCACCTTATTGCCGCCTCGGGCGGATTAGGCGCCGCCAGTCGCGCCAGCGGGCGGCCGAAGGCGACGCTGTCGCGACGGCTGGCCGATCTTGAAGAGGCGCTTGGCGTCCGCCTTATGGAGCGCGGCAACCGTCGGCTTGAGATTACCGAGGCAGGCAAACTTCTGCTGGCCAGAACAGCCGGGGCGATGCGCGAAATCAGCGAAGCTGTCGTTATGGCGCAGGAGGGCGCGATCCAACCCAGAGGATGCCTGCGTATCGCCGCGCCGCTGCTGTTTTCACAGGTGGCGCTGGGCCAGCTCGCGGCCCGATTCCGCGCGCGTTATCCCGACGTCCGGATTGAGTCCGTCGCAGAGGACAGGCTCAGCAATCTGGTTGAGGAGCACTTCGACGTGGCCATCCGCATTAATCCGCCCCCGGACAGCACGCTGGTAGGCAGGTGCTTTGCCAGGGACAAGCTGATGCTGGTTGCCGCGCCCGGGTTTGAGATGCCGCCGGGGGACTGCAGCCGCCCGCTTCCTGTCGCTGCGGTAGTGATGCCCACACACCGGGAGGGCGAGATCTGGTCGCTGGAAAACGGGCAGCGCTGCTTTATCCCGCAGCCGGTGGCGCAGTTCTCCTCCCTGCTGGCCGTGCGCGACGCCGTTATGGCGGGCGCTGGCGCAGCGATGCTGCCGCAGTCGATTGTCAGCGGCCTGCTGGACACAGGCGCGCTGATCGCCTGGGGAGAGGCGGGCAGTACCACAGAGCTATGGGTGCTGCACACCTCTCGCCGCCTGCAAAGCCCTAAAGTGGGCGCCTTTGTGGCATTCATCTGCGAGCAATATCCCGACGGCTGGTTTACGACCTGAACCCGCCCGCGCATGCATCGCCCGCAAGGAAGCATTTACTTTTAACGATGGCGCGTTAATCAGGCATATTTCGGCGGGCGCCGAAGTATCCGGTTTCTGGCGAGCTTAAGCTGAGCGACGTATTCAACCTCGGAGCCAGCATATGATCGCCGTTATTTTTGAAGCCGATGCCCTGCCTGCCGCGCAGGATCGCTACCTGCAACTTGCCGCGCAGCTCAAGCCTTTGTTAGCCGACGCGCCAGGGTTTATTTCTATTGAGCGTTTTCAGAGCCTGAGTACCGCAGGCAAAATTCTTTCGCTTTCCTGGTGGGAAGATGAAGAGGCCGTAGCAGGCTGGAAGCGGAACCTGATGCATCAGGCCGCGCAAAAAGAGGGCAGGGAATCCGTTTTTGCCTTTTACAGAATACGCGTCGCGCGCGTGCTGCGCGATTACGCTTCAGATAAGGAAACCCATTCGCATGTATGATATCTACATCGTTCTGGAAAACAGGCCGGGCGTCCTTGGCTTACTGAGTAAAACGCTGGGGCATAGCGGCGTTGGACTGGAAGGAGGCGGCGTTTTTACCTCGTCGGAGGTCGGCCATGCGCATTTCTTCGTCGAAGATGGCGAAAAGGCGCGGCAGGTGCTGATGGCCGCGGGATATCACGTCAAAGCGGTCTCTCGACCTTTGATAAGAAAGCTGCCTCAGGCGCGCCCCGGCGAGCTCGGCGAAATCGCGGATGCTCTGGGTCGCAGCGGCATCAATATTCAGGTGCAATACAGCGATCACCGCAACCGGCTAATCCTCCTGACGGATGATAATCAGCGGGCGGCGGAAGTGACCAAAAAATGGGAAATCGTGTCGCATGCGTCAGTTGCTGACTGAAGAGAACCAGCAGACGGAGCATAGCCTCGAAAAATCGATGTCGCTTGTTGCCTCTGCCATGTCCGATCCTTCGCGGGTCGCCATCCTCTGCGCGCTGATGGATGGCCGGGCCTGGACGGCCACGGAGCTGGGTGCGGTTGCCTCGGTTGCCGCTTCGACGACCAGCGGACATCTTGCGCGCCTTCTCAGCAGCGGGCTGATCGTCTGCCTGACGCAGGGACGTCACCGCTACTACAGCCTGGCCGGGCATCACATTGCCGGCCTGCTGGAGAACCTGATGGGCGTCTCCATGCGGCCCCGCGCTGTATCGCCGTCGCGTACCCCTGGCCATCTGCGCTATGCGCGCACCTGTTACGATCACCTGGCGGGCGAGCTGGCGGTGAAGATTTACGGGTTTATGCTGCAGGAAAAGTGGCTGGAGCCTGAGGGTTCATCTCTGACCGCCGTGGGAAAAGCGCAGTTTGATGCCCTTGGCGCGATTCTGCATCCTGAGTCCAGGCGCAAAGCCTGCTGTGCCTGTCTCGACTGGAGCGAAAGGCGTTTTCATCTGGGAGGCGACGCCGGCCATGCGCTGATGACGCGATTTTTGCAGAAAGGCTGGCTGGTTCGCGTACCCGGCTACCGTGAAGTGAATGTGACGACTGAAGGCGCCAGAGCCATGCGCCAGCTGTTCAGGATAGACCCGCCGTGAACACCTGCGCCGAAGCGCAGGTGCATTCCGTTAACGCGCGCTTCCTGACGCCAGCGCACGCTGCAGCCGTTGCGCCGTGTCTGGCTCGCCTCGGCTCTCAAACAGCGGCACCAGTTCGGCCAGCTGCGCATCCGTCAGCCCTACGTTCCGGCTGATGTTCAGGTGCGCTTTTAGCTGGGACTCGACACCGGTCATAGCTGCCAGCGCGCCGACGGTCGCCAGCTCGCGGCTTTTCCAGTCGAGGTTATCACGACTGAAAACATCGCCGAAAAGATGGACTTTCAGATAGCGATCAATAGCCGGTGCGAAATCGAAAAGCGCGCCTTTGACCGGGCCGCCAGCAAGCGTGGTCTGGTTCTGCGTGCCGACCCTCATCATCTCTTCTGGCTTCGGCAACGGCCCTGGCGGGTGACCTTCCGCATCCTTTATGCCCTGCTCGCGACGCGCCTCAACCACTTTCATCAGCTCAGTCAGCGCATTCAGGCTGCGGGGAAACCCGGCATAGGCGTAAAGCTGGACCAGGATCTCACGACAGTCGCTGAGGGTGAGACCGGCATCCAGCCCCTGCTGCAGCGCAGCGTTCAGTGCAGGGATGTCGCCCGTCGCAGCGCTGGCGGCAATCGCAGCCGTCTGCTTCTGTGAAGCGGTAAGAGGATGTTGCTGCTGAGTCAGCATAGTTCTGTTCCTTATCGAAGTAAAAGTAGAGGCATCTTCAGCGGCGCTGCTGAAGCAAGCCAGCGCGGCGCAGAGCGCCAGCAGGCTGGTCATGTGCCGCCTGGCCGTTATGCCGTCACGATTTATCACGGGACGCATACTGCTCGTCGCTGACATGCTCCATCCAGTCAACCACCTTGTCTTCCTGCGCCTCGGCAATGGCGATATGCGACATGCTGTTCTGCGGCGCAGCGCCATGCCAGTGCTTCACGCCTGCCGGGATCCAGACGATATCGCCAGGCCTGATCTCGCGCGCCGGGCCGCCCCATTCCTGAATAAGGCCGCGCCCTGCGGTGACGATGAGCGTCTGGCCGAGGGGATGGGTATGCCACGCCGTGCGGGCGGCAGGCTCAAAGGTCACGGTCGCGCCGCCCACGCGTGCCGGAACGCTTCCCTGGAATGGCGAATCAATGCGCACCGTTCCGGTAAAATAGTCAGGAGATCCCGGTACCGAGGGTTTTTCTCCACTTTGCATGATGGTAATCACAGCGCTTTTCTCCTTTAAGTCAGCAGCTGAACAGGCCAGCGCGAGGAACATCGCAGCACAGGCAATGCTCTTCATACGGCTCCGGTTCGCGGTACAGGAGGCAGCGTCAGATGCTGGCCCCGCTGAGGGTGAGTGAGTTCAGTGTAGGATCAGGAGGATTGTTTGATAAGATGGTCAAATGTGAATACGTATGTGCAGCATATTCAACAATGATGCCTGAAAACCTCAACGACCTGCGCGCCTTTCATCTTGTGGCGCGTGAGAAAAACTTTACCCGGGCGGCCGCGCAGCTCGGCATGTCGCGCTCTGGATTGAGCCATGCGATTACGGCGCTGGAGGCGCGCCTCGGGGTCAGACTGCTGACGCGCACCACGCGCAGCGTCTCCCTTACCGAAGCCGGCGCGCAACTCTACAACAGGCTGCTGCCAATGCTGCGCGAGCTCGACAGCGAACTCGCCTCGCTGCGCGCGCTGGGTGATAAACCGGCAGGCACCGTGCGCATAACCGCGCACGATCACGCCATCGAAACCGTGCTCTGGCCGCGCCTGCGGCCGCTGCTCAAGCGCTATCCTGAGATTCAGATCGAATTAAGCGTGGACTATGCGCTGACCGATATCGTGGCGCAGCAGTTTGATGCCGGGGTGCGCGTCGGCAACGTGGTCGATAAGGATATGATCGCCGTCAGGATCGGCCCTGACTTCTATATGGCGGTGGTCGCCTCGCCGGATTATCTGCAGGATAAAACGGCGCCGGAAACGCCAGCTGAGCTAACGATGCATCAGTGCATCAATCTGCGGCTCCCGACGCACGGCGGGATTTACGCCTGGGACTTCGAAAAAGCGGGCAAAGCGTTATCGGTGCGGGTGCAGGGACAAACCGTTTTTAACACCACCGGGCTGATGCTGCAGGCGGCGCTGGATGGGCTGGGACTCGCTTACGTTCCGCTGGATCGCGCGCAGCTGCATATTGAAAGGGGGGAATTAGTGCCGGTTCTGCAGGCGTGGTGGCCGCTTTTTCCGGGATACCATCTCTACTACGCCAGCCGCCGTCAAATGATGCCGGCGCTGACTGAAGTGATTAATGCGCTGCGCTACAGAGAAGCCTGAAATTGAGAAAAAGCTTGTATCAGCGATTTCAAGCGAATTCACCTGAACCATTTTGAAAAAAAACGGTCAAAGTGGTTTAAGCGCACACCTGCAGTTATGAAATTAACGCATGGCTAATCAAAAGGTGGATAACCTGATGTATTTGCGCGTTAATTCAGCGCTAAAATTCTCCTGTCCCCGGCAATACTGCGCAGTTCGCCGCATCTTTTCCCGGAGTTTCACACAGGCTGTCCACTTTTTCTGTGGATAACTTAGCGGCTTACTCTTCACTGTTTTCCATCAGATCCACCATTGCGCCCTTGTGCGCTTCCACATAGCGGATATAGCGCATCAGGGTTTCCGGTTTTTTCCAGGTCCCTTCCTGCATGATTTGCGGCACAGAATAGCCTTTGCGCGCCAGATCCTGCGCGGCGCCCACGCGCGCACTGTGACCGCTCCAGCGGCGATAGCGATTTTTATTCGGCTTCATGGTGTTGGTATGACCGGCAGCTTCCCACGCGCGGGTGAAAATAGTTTTCAGCGCGGGCGTGCTCATGGGGGCGTCGGTCACGACCATCACTTTCCCTGAGCGATGCACCGGCGCAAAGAGAAAAGCATCCGGTTCGTTTACCAGTCCCGATGCCACAATCCACTTTGTCAGCACCGCTGACGACTTCGCTCCCAACGCTTTCACCAGGCTGCCGGTATCGAGAATGGTTTTGGTCCAGGAGCCTTCGAGAATAATGCGCCCATCTTCTGCGCGCATCACATCACCCACGCGAAAGCGCGCCACCTCGCTGATACGCATCAGTGTGCTGTAAGCCACATGCAGAAAGGCGAGATCGCGCAGATTCCGCAGGTTCTGGTTATCTGCCCAGGCCGCCTCAACCTTTTGCAAATCGCTTAACCTGAACGGCACCGCCTGACCGGTTCGCTCGCCGGAGACCACCGCCACGCGGTTAATCTTTTTAACCGCACGCGATACCAGCGGTGAGGTCGATGGCGGCACCAAACCAGCGTTACGGTGTAACATCGTAATCAGCGACTGATGCGTGCCGATGGTCGAGGAGGCGCGCCCGATGGATTGCAAATAGCTCAGGTAGTCACGCAGATCTTCAGGCGACATCGGCAGCAGCACGCGATTGTTGGCCGATGCCCAGCGGTGGCAGACGCGCATCACGCTCATCAGCTGGCGCCAGGTATTGGGCGCAAACGCATCTTTATCCTGAACGAACTCGCGCAGGCGTTGCGCCAGGTCGTCATCTGACTGAGAAAGCGGCAGCAGGGCGTGTGAGGTGATTAATCCATCCATATCTGTTCAATTTAACCGCAATTCAGCTTGAGATCGCGCTACGTGAATTCTGAGAAGAAAGCAGGGGTGAACTGCTGCAGATTTTGCGTAGCGTTGTCATTTTAAGGTAGCGCAGGGTACCGTTTTTTATGTCCGGGTATCGTTTTGG
This sequence comes from Pantoea phyllosphaerae, assembly GCF_051025595.1. Lineage (NCBI taxonomy): Bacteria > Pseudomonadati > Pseudomonadota > Gammaproteobacteria > Enterobacterales > Erwiniaceae > Pantoea > Pantoea phyllosphaerae. The sequence goes on along the minus strand of NZ_JBPFDE010000012.1, from coordinate 69,127 downwards.
ATAAGAAGGCGAAGGGTAAACAGCGCTTTCGCTCAGGATCCGGGCCGGATCCGCATGATAGCGGGTTTAGGAGGGGATGTCGCTGAGTTTGTATAAGTCTTATTATATGAAGTTACGATGGGCCGGTTAACCGATCGACAGGTTTCCGTATCGCCCTTCGCGCATGACCCACACTGAATCAATGAGGACCTGATAATCAGCTATGACGTCAGGTACAGGATCGTTGGACTTCCATATAATTATAAAGCCCGATGGCTTTCAGCAGATTATATCTGTGTCTGATGAGGGCATTTCTGATGCGGATATGACCTCCATGCAACAGGTTTGAGTATTTTCAGTTAGAAAGAAGAAAAGCGTCATGCTCAGACGCAACGCTCATTCTCACTAAATAAATTAAAAAATATTGGCCAACTTGCTATAGCACCTGCTTTTTTTGGAGAGGTGTAAAATCGAGGTGTTAATTAATATAGCAGGTGCTGACACGGGTAGTCAGCGTTTAATAACTATTTACTCTTTATTATTTATAATATGTAACCGACGGTGACCCTGGTTATATGACAGGGAAAGCGCACTGATATACAACGTGGTCATCAGGAAACAGTATTCCTCGTCAACAGGCAATGCATAAAACCAGTCCGCCTTTAATTTTAACAATTCACTATGGATTGCTATTTATCGGGAACAATTGCGCCACATAAAAAATGATCCCGGCCTTTGCCGCATCGCGCTTTGTGGCACTCAAAAGAGAGAGGTTATGGAAAAAATCACAGATAACCATCTGCCGCCACGCATAGAACGCCTTCGGGAAAAATATTTTAAAGCACGTCCGTTTATTTCCTCAACGCGCGCGCGTGCCGTAACTGAAATATATCGTCAGCACCCCGGCATGCCTAAAATACTCTTACGCGCAATGGCTTTTCGCCGGGCCTGTCAGACAGCAAAATTAGTCATTGAAGATGATGAACTGATCATCAGCCATCCTGCGGGCGGCGCGCGCGGCGGGGAAATTTCGCCGGAAATCGCCTGGCGCTGGGTAGCCGACGAACTCGATACGGTGTCCACGCGTGCTCAGGATCCTTACCAGATCAGCGAGGAGGTGAAGCGTGAGCTGCGGGATGAGATTTTCCCCTTCTGGCAGGGGCGTTCGCTGGATGAAATGGCGGAAACACAGCTGCGCCACGCAGGGTTATGGGAATGGAGCACGGATGAAGCGATTTGCGATCTGTCGATAAAAACCCAGAACGGCGGGGGCGACAGCTGTCCCGGCTATGACATTATTCTGCTTCAGAAAGGGTTCGCGGGCATTCGGGCAGAAGCCCGGCAGGCGCTGGATGGCCTCTCTGCCGCCCATCCTGAAGAGCGCGAAAAACGCCATTTTTATCAGGCCACGATTGAAACCTGCACGGGCGTAGTGGAGTACGCCCACCGCTATGCGGATTATGCCGACGAGCTGGCGCGCCAGACCCGCTCTCCCCAGCGCCGTGCAGAGCTTGAAGAGTTGGCAGCCATCTGCCGTCGTGTCCCTGAGCATCCGCCCGCCACTTTCCATGAAGCATTGCAGGCTATCTGGATAACGCATTCACTGTTCATGCTGGAAGAGAATCAGACCGGGATGTCGCTTGGCCGCGCTGACCAGTATCTCTGGCCGCTACTTGAGGCTGATTTACGCACAGGCGCGCTCACTCTGGAAAAAGCGGAAGAACTTCTCTGCTGCTGGATGATAAAAATGTCCGAATGCATGTGGCTTTGCAGCGCGTCGACCGCGATGTATTTTGCCGGTTATCAACCTTTCGTGAATGTGGTCGTGGGCGGACTGAAACGCGAAGGAGGCGATGCGACTCAGCCCCTGACGCTGATGATAATGGACTGCTCACGTAAGCTGAAACTCTATCAGCCGAGTCTGGCTGTACGCATTCATAATCAGTCTCCACAGGCATTCATGCGCAAGATTGTGGCGGTGATCCGTGCCGGGATCGGCTTTCCCGCCTGCCACTTTGATGACGCCCATATCAAAATGATGCTGCGTAAAGGCTTCGACTACGAAGATGCCCGCGATTACTGCCTGATGGGCTGCGTAGAGCCGCAGCGCGCCGGGCGGATCTACCAGTGGACCTCCGTAGGCTACACCACCTTTACTGCCGCTATTGAGCTGGCCCTGAGAAACGGCAAATCCGCCAGCGGCGCTCAGATGGGGCCCGCTACCGGCGATATCGCCACGCTCGATACCTATGCTGCCTTTGAAGCGGCCGTCCGACAGCAGCTCAGTCATATTGTCCAGCGCGCGGCTCAGGCCACGCTGATCCTACAAGTGTTGCACAAGGAGCAGGCGCCCAAGCCTCTTATCTCTTGCCTGATTGAAGGATGCATGGAGAGCGGAAAAGAGGTGATGCAGGGAGGGGCGATGCTGAATAACGGTCCGGGGCTCATCTGGACCGGCATGGCGGATTATGTCAACGCCATGATGGTGATGCGTGAGCTGGTCTACGGTCAGAAACAGGTTTCGCCGCAAGAGATGGCTTGTGCGCTACAGCATAATTTTGTCGGTCATGAAGCGCTGCGCGCCGCCTGCCTGAATGTCGCGAAATTTGGTAACGACATAGAAGAGGTCGATCTCATCGCCCGCGACCTGATTCGCTTTATTGAAAAGGAACACCGGCAGTACCGTATGCTCTACGGCCCTTTTACCCATGGCACCCTCTCTATTTCGAATAACACGCCGTTTGGTTTAACCACAGGCGCTCTGCCGAGTGGTCGTCTGGCAGGCACACCGCTGGCGGATGGCATCAGCCCTTCTCAGCAAACCGATTATGCCGGCCCTACCGCCATTATTAATTCCGTCGGGCGCATTAACGTCGAGGAGATGGAAATTGGCATGGTGCATAACTTTAAGCTGATGCTCGGCATGCTTGATACGCCGGAAGGCGAGCAGGGGCTGATTACGCTGTTAAGAAGTGCCAGCCTGCTGGGCAATGCACAGATGCAGTTCAGCTATATCGACAACCAAACGTTGCTGGATGCACAAGCCAATCCGGATGCGCATCGCAACCTGATGATCCGGGTAGCTGGCTACAGCGCCTTTTTTGTCGAACTCAGCCGTGAGGTTCAGGATGAAATTATCAGCCGTACCCAGTTGCGTGAATTCTGAATCCCGTCCGGTCACTGGCGCAGTGTTCAACATTCAGCGTTTCTCACTGCATGATGGACCCGGCGTTCGCACCGTGGTGTTTCTCAAGGGCTGCCATATGGCCTGTGACTGGTGCGCCAACCCAGAAAGCTGGCACCCCCAGCCGGAGGTCTTTTTTGATCGGGAGCGCTGCCAGCGACTATCAATAGCCTGTACCCAGTGTTGTCCGGGGCGCATGCCAGACCCTTCGCCCTGGTCAGCCGCCTGCGAATCATGGCCAGCCGGCGATCGCTGCCCGGCTGCGGCCATTCGCCATGTTGGCAGCCAGATGAGCGTGGATACGGTGATGCGTCAGGTACTGGCCGATGTGCTCTACTATCGCAGCTCAGGAGGAGGCATGACGCTCAGCGGAGGAGAAATGGCCTTGCAGCCTGAATTCTCCCGCGCGCTGCTGTTGCGCGCGCAGGAGGAGGGCATTCACAGCGCAGTTGAAACCTCAGGTTTTGTCCCCTGGCCGCTGCTATGGCATAGCTGTGAGGTCAGTCGCCTGGTATTGTTCGATATCAAATTCGCCAGCGACAGACTGCATCAACGCTATACCGGCGTCAGTAATAAAGTCATCCTGGCAAACCTGCGCCGGTTACTGGAGCAGCGTATTCCGGTAAAAATACGCATCCCGGTTATTCCACATATCAATGACAGCCAGGAAGAAGCCGAAAAAATAATAAAAACCATTGCTGACATTACCGGTAATAAAAGCAGCTTTAAAGGCATCGACTTATTACCCTACCATCCATTTGGACTGAGAAAATATACCCTGTCAGGAAAGGTAAACCGCTACGCAGCGGCTAATCCTGACCCCCCACCCGCGCGAACGGCTATTTTCGAAAGCCTTGCACGCGCACGTAATATTGAAATTCTCACCCTGTCTTATTGCATTGGATGACCCCGGACCACGCGCAACGGTCTCCCGGAAGAGAACATAACCCATGCAGGACAGGAAGATTCGATAGCTATCGCTGGCGATTAACAGAGAGATAATATGATTTTCCGTTATTTACCTTTCCTTTTGGCGATGTGTTGCCTGAGCGGCTGCGATCGTGAAACCCGTTCAGGCCCCGATTTACCTGTAGTCGTCAAAACAATAACCGTTGAAAACGATCTGTTACTGCCGAATCGACGCTTTCCGGCACATATCATTGCCAGCGATGTCACCGATCTCGCTTTTAAACAAAACGGCGTATTGAAATCGATCCTGCCACGTGAGGGAAGCCGGGTGAGAAAAGGTGACGTTATCGCCTCTCTGAACGACACGGAAGCGCGGTTATTGCTGCATAAGCGCGCCAGCGCCAGCGATGTCGCCCAGCGTCAGTTTGCGCGCTATGCGGAACTTGCCCGCCGCCACCTGATTTCTCAGGCTGAGCTGGATCTGCATCGTCAGCAAAGGGATACCGCGCTGGCGGCACTAAAACTGGCACAGGAAGCCGTAAGCGATTTGCAGCTTAAAGCGCCTTTTGAGGGTGTCATAGCAAAAGTTCATGCGAAAAATCACACCCTTGTTCAGGCAGGCCAGCCCGTGGTGACAATGAACCGAACAGATTCCCTGGATGTTATTTTCAGCATGCCAGAACGCGTCATTAAAGCCCTCGATCTCAAAAATCTCCACCAGCCCTTTCAGGTTGAACTCAATGCGTTACCGGGAAAAAGCTTCCCAGCCTGGTACAAAGAACATGCCACCAACAGCGATCGTGGCAGCCTGACCTGGCAGATGACATTAACCCTGCCGCGTCCTGCTCAATGGACAGATGCAGCGGGGCTAAGCGGCGCGGTCAGACTGCCGCCGGCCCTCTACCGCATAACTGCTGGCCCCGTGTCGATTCGTATCCCGGGCAGTGCGTTATTTAGTCCGGAAGGAAATCGTTCAGATGAAGCAGAGGTCTGGGTCGTTGAGCAGCGTGATGGCGGTTACGTTGTTGAACCTCGCCATGTCGTGCTGGGACAGATGACGGATGCGGGCATCGAAATTACCCAGGGTTTGCAGGTCGGGGAAAAAGTCGTGACGGCGGGAGTGGCATCGCTGACGCCACATCAGCGGGTAAGATTATGGCAGCGGGAGCCCGGCCTGTAATGCTGATACTGCAAAAATTCATGAGTGACGCTATTCGGGTCTGGCTGGTAATCCTGTTGCTGTCAGTAGGCGGCACGCTGGCTTTTCTGCATATTCCGCGTCTGGAAGATCCCGCCTTTACCATAAAGACAGCGCTGGTGGTCACTGCCTATCCGGGTGCCAGCGCCACGCAGGTAGAAGAAAACGTTACGCGCCCGCTGGAGGATGCTATCCAGCGGCTGCCCAGCGTGGATAAAATCCGCTCGGTTTCTGACGCAGGCCTTTCTCAAATTACCGTCACGCTGCGTCCTGAATATCACTCTTCACAGCTACCGCAGATCTGGGATGAGCTGCGCAACCGCGTTCAGGATACTGCCCGGCGATTGCCTGCCGAGGCCTCAGCGCCGGTTGTCAGAGATGATTTTGGTGATGTGTATGGCTACTATTTTTCACTTTCCGGGGAACACTATACGCTCAGAGAGCTCGGTGATTACGCCGAATATTTACGCAGAGAATTGATGCGGATCCCCGGCGTCAGTAACGTTGTCATGGCGGGGGACGTTACAGAAGTGGTCAATATCGATATCGCCTCTGCTGCGCTTTCTGCCTACGGGCTGACCCCGGCGCGTCTGGCAAATCTGTTCAGTGACCGGAACGCCCTGACCAATACGGACAGCGTCAGGACAGGGGGGGAGCGACTGCCTGTCCGGCCAACCGGCGCCCTGCAAACGCTGGACGATCTTAACCATCTTCTTCTGACGTCTCACGGCAGCTCGCACAGCCTTTACCTGGGCGATATTGCCCGGCTGACTCGTGCAGAAACCAGTGAGCCGGAAAATCGCTATTTCTCAAACGGCCATCCGGCCATCGCGCTGGGCGTCGCCTTTGCGCCTGACGTCAATGTCGTCAAGGTGGGCGAGGCGATTAACGACGAGATGCACAGGCTGTCGGCCCACGCGCCTGCCGGAATGACCCTGACACCGTTTTACGATCAGTCCGCTGCCGTCAAACACGCCGTGAAAGGCTTCATCATCAACTTCCTGATGGCCGTCGTGATTGTGGTCGCTACGCTGATGATGATCATGGGGCTGCGGAACGGTATTGTGATTGCGCTTTCGCTCACCCTTAACGTACTGGGCACGCTGCTAATCATGAATTTAGCCGGTCTGGAATTGCAGCGCGTTTCCCTGGGGGCCATGATCATCGTCCTCAGCGTGCTGGCGGACAATGCGATTGAAATGGTGGTGGGTATCCGCACGGGGCGCAGCCTGAACAAGACCGTTATGCAGGCTACCTTATGGAACGTCAGGCGTTCAGCGCTTCCGCTGCTGGGCGCCACGATTATCGCTATTCTTGCTTTTGCCCCAGTAGGCCTGTCGCAAAACTCGACCGGAGAGTATTGCCGTTCACTGTTTTTCGTACTGCTGATCTCTCTGCTGCTCAGCTGGTTAACATCGCTGACGTTGACGCCAGTCTTTATTAAATGGCTGACATCAGAAAAAGAGAGCCTGGAGACCCTCGCGCTGAGCAAACCCGCCGAGGGCAGCATATTACGATATTATCGCCGGATGCTTGAGTGGATGCTGGACCATAAAACCCTCACGCTCGGGGTGGCGACCGTCTTACTGCTCACCTCAGCGGTTGGCTTCAGCTGGGTAAGGCAAAGTTTTTTTCCCCCCTCTACGACGCCGGTTTTTCTGGTGGATCTATGGCTGCCTAATGACAGCGACCCAGAAAAAACGGTACGGATTGCTAAACATATTGAAGAGCAAATTCGGCAGCAGACTGGCGTGAATAACACGCTGATAACCACCGGCCAGGGGGGATTACGTTTTATCCTGACTTACAATCCGCAACGTCGATCGCCGAATTATGCTCAAATTATGGTGAGCACCTTTTCTGTCGAGCAGGCTAATATACTGAGCCGCCATCTGCGCGAAACGCTTAGCCACAGTCATCCTGGCGTTAACGTCAATGTAAGACGCATTATGTTTGGTCCCTCCAGCGACAGCGCCGTCGAAATTCGCTTTCAGGGGCCTTCTCCCTCTGTTTTGCGCCAGTTAGCCCAGCAGGCCGAGCATATCCTGCGCACTTCCGCTGTTGCCTCGGGTATCCGTAATAGCTGGCAGGAGCCCGGCAAAGTGATTCGACCACATATCGATTTGCAGCGCGCGCGGGCGCTGGGCGTCAATAAACAAGACCTGGACAACGCGCTGCGGATGAATTTTTCAGGCATCCCCATCGGGATCTGGCGAGAGGGGACGCAGGCGCTTCCCGTTGTGCTTCGTACGCCAGAAAATGAACGGCTCGATATTGAACATCTGAATAATATGCTGGTCTGGAGCCAGGCGCGTCAGCAATATATACCGCTGAGTAACCTTATCGATAAGACCATGCTTGAATGGGACGATGCCGTTATTACGCGCAGCGATCGAATCAGAACGCTCTCCGTGATGGCCGACCCCGATCTGGCCAGCGGAAAAACCGCCGCGGAAGTCGTCAGGCAGATCCGCCCCCAAATTGAGGCTATTCCTTTGCCTCAAGGCTACCGTCTTTCATGGGGCGCCGACGACGAGAGCGCTTCGCAGGCCAAAGCGCAGCTCTATAAGGCTTTACCGCTGGGTTTTCTGGCCATGTTTATTATTACGGTGCTGATGTTTAATTCCGTCAGGAATGCACTGGCTATCTGGTTAACCATCCCGCTGGCCCTTATCGGCGTCACCCTCGGTTTTCTGCTAACCGGCATCCCCTTTGGCTTTATGGCGCTGATTGGCCTGCTGAGCCTGAGCGGGATGATGATTCGAAACGGCATTGTTCTGGTCGAGGAGATTAATCGTCAGCGGGAAACGAAAAATAAACGTACGGCCATCATCGACTCGGCGGTCGCGCGTTTTCCGGTGGTGATGACGGCGTTCACCACGGTATTTGGCCTGGCCCCTCTGCTGCGCGACAGATTCTTTCAGAGCATGGCGGTGGTGATTATGTTTGGACTGGGATGCGCCATTTTTCTTATCCTGCTGATGCTGCCCGTGCTTTATGACGCGTTACATACGGGCAGTAACAAGCGCGCGACCGGAGGCCAGCATTGTGATTAAGCCTCATTCGGCCCAGGGGGCCTTCAGGCGAGACTGGGCCGGCCTGCTGCTGGTCATCCCCTCATTTATCGTGGCTGTCTGGCTCACTGCGCCTGTTCTCTCCCAGCTGCTGCTGTCATTTTTTATCGCCATCATGCTGGAGCCGCTGGTGAAGCTGATCCAGCGCATGGGGCTCCCCAGAGTGATGGCAGTGGCGCTGATCCTGTCGGCGCTGACGGGGCTGTTTATGTTGGTGCTCATGAAGGTGGTTGCTCTGGTGCCGGAAACACTGCAGCTCAGTCGTCACCTCCCTCAACTCCTCAATCATCAGCTGCAGGAGATTTGCCGCTGGTTTCAGGATCGTGGGATACAGGTGAATCCGGACAATCTGCTGTCGCTGATCGACTACCCACGTTTAGTCGAGATGATCACCCGCCTGGCATCACAAATTTCCGGCCTGCTAAGTTACGCGGTCACGTTATTTTTGGTGCTGCTGTTTATGCTTTGCGACGCCCCGGCGCTGGAGAAGTGGCTCACCTGCCAGCAGAGGCAACCTCATCACCGCTTTCGTGCTCTTGTCCTCAGCCTCCATACGGTCACGCACTATATGGGCATTCGAACGCTGATGGGGATTGTGAATAGCCTGCTGGTATGGGGACTGTTTCAAATAAGCGGCTTTAACTACACGCTTGAGTGGGCAGGATTAACCTTTGTCATGAATTATATCCCCGTTCTTGGATCGATTCTCGCCACCATCCCCCCGCTGATTTACAGCCTGATCGTTTTTGGCCCAGCGAAAACGCTGACGCTCGGCATACTGCTTACGCTAATCAGCGTTGCGCTGGGATGCATCCTCGAACCCTTGCTGGTGGGGCGCAGGTTGAATATCTCACTGACGATGCAGATGGTCGCGCTGATATTCTGGCAGATGCTTTTGGGTCTTTCCGGAGCATTCATCGCTATCCCGCTCACTTTTATGCTTAAAGCCGCTTTACTTCACAGCGTCGGCGATGAGACGTCCCGATGCGTGCGCCATCAGCAATAAAAACGGCGGCCCGAAGGCCGCCAAAAACCCTCAATTATGGTTAGTATTGAGGAAGCAGTGGCACTGCAATGATGAAGAGATTAGCCCTTAACGCCGCCCGCCGTCAGGCCGCTGACCAGCCAGCGCTGCGCCAGCAGGAACACCAGCGTGATCGGGATGGCGGAGAGCACGGCAGCGGCGGCAAAGTCGCCCCACAGATAGTTCTGCGGGTTGAGATACTGCTGCATTCCCACCGCCAGGGTATAGCTGTTGACGTCCCGCAGCAGCAGCGAAGCGACCGGCACTTCCGTTACCGCGGCGATAAACGCCAGAATAAACACCACCGCCAGGATCGGCACCGAAAGCGGCAAGAGCACCAGTCGGAACGCCTGCCACGGCGTCGCGCCATCCAGCGCGGCCGCCTCTTCCAGCGAGCCGTCGATGGTTTCGAAATAACCTTTAATCGTCCAGACGTGCAGCGCGATACCGCCCAGGTAGGCGAAAATCACGCCGCCATGCGTATTCAGCCCCAGGAAAGGCAGATACTGCCCCAGCCGATCGAATAAAGCATAAAGCGCCACCAGCGAAAGCACAGCCGGGAACATCTGAAAAATCAGCATCCCTTTCAACAGGCTGGCGCGTCCGGCGAAGCGCATGCGAGCAAAAGCATAGGCGCAGGTGGTGGAAAGCGCCACTATGCCGAGCGCGCTGATGCCGGCAATCTTCACCGAGTTCCACAGCCACAGCAGCACCGGGAAGGGCGGCGGCGTGACGCGGCCATCGGCATGGGTCACGCTGAAGCCCAGCGCCAGCCGCCAGTGCTCCCAGGAGATCTGCTCCGGGATCAGGCTGCCGGTGGCAAAGTTGCCCGCGCGCAGCGAGATCGCCACCACCATCAGCAGCGGGAAAAGAATCGCGGCGATAAACGCCAGCAGCAGCAGATGGGTCAGCAGCAGACGCAGCTTCTGCGATTTAGGTTGTACCATAGCCATAACGCCTCCTTAGTCGAACGTCATCCGCACGGCTTTCAGGTTAATCACCGCCAGCGCGCCCACCAGCAGGAAGATCAGGGTGGCGATTGCCGCCGCCAGACCAAAGTCCTGTCCGCCGCCGCCCTCGAAGGCGATGCGCCACGTATAGTTCACCAGCAGGTCGGTATAGCCCGCCGGCGTGGTGGTGCCGAGGCGATCGGGGCCGCCGTTGGTCAGCAGCTGCACCAGCACGAAGTTGTTAAAGTTAAAGGCGAAGCTGGCGATCATCAGCGGCATCAGCGGCTTCAGCAGCAGCGGCAGGGTAATCAAAAAGAAGTTCTGCATCGGCCCTGCGCCATCCATCGCCGAGGCCTCATAAAGATCGTCCGGAATCGCCTTCAGCAGCCCCATGCAGAGGATCATCATATAGGGATAGCCGAGCCAGGTATTGACGATAACCAGCATGGCGCGCGCCAGCAGCGGGTCGCTAAACCAGGCGGGCTTAAGGCCGAACAGCGCGTTGAGCAGCACGTTGATCTCGCCGAAGCTCTGGTTAAACAGCCCTTTGAAAATCAGTATCGAAATAAAGGCCGGCACGGCATAGGGCAGGATCAGCATCACGCGATAAATCGCTTTGCCCTTCAGCGCCTCCCACTGCACCAGACAGGCGAGCACCATGCCGACAGCAACGGTCAGCACTACGGTCAGCAGCGAGAAGATCAGCGTCCAGCCGAAAATCGCCAGGAAGGGCTTCTGAATGCCTTCGTCGGTGAAGACGCGCACAAAGTTCTTCCAGCCTGCGCCGACCGTAAAGCCCGGGCTGAGCTGCTCGCTGCCCCAGCTGCCGTCAGCGTTGACCTGCTGGAAGAAGCCGGTTCGATCGTTCGCCTGGTAGATCTCGCCGCTCTGCTGATTTTTCAGCCGCTGGTCGGCGGTGAGCTGATAGAGCGGCCGGGTGCCGGAGAACTGCCGCAGCGAGCTCATCACCAGCTCGCGACCGTCCGGCAGCCGGGCGCGAAGTTGACCGAGCGCCTGGCGGTTGCCGGTGACCACTTTCAGCGTGGCCCGCTGGCCTGACGGCGGCGCGGCGCGGGTCAGGCTGAGCTGCTGTTCGCCCCCGAACGCGAACGGCGGCGAGACGTAGCTCTCACTGTCGGCGGAGAGCACCAGCTGCCAGCGATCGCCCGCCGGATAAAGCGCGAAGTTCATGCCTGCGCCGTCCTGATACTGACGGCTCAGCAACACCTGCTGCGCGCGCGCCTGGGACAGCTGGTTGGTGCTGCTGTAGTTGGTAAAGGCGATCGCCACGGTACAGGCGAGCGGAAAGAGCACAAACAGCGCCATCCCGGCGAGACCAGGATAGACGTAGCGCCAGGCATAGGCGCGCCGGTTAGCGTAGATCCAGATGCCCGCCGCGCTGACAATCAGCGTCAGCAGCGCAAAGAGATATTCGCCCTGCGCATACATCAGCACCAGAAGGTAGCCGACCAGCAGACAGCAGATCCCGACGAGAACGCGCTTCAGCAGCAGGGCCGCGCGGCCTGTTTTCGGTTTTCCTGACATGATTCGGTGTTCCTTAACAGCCAGTGGTAAGCCGGCGCGAACCGGCTTAAGGAGAGGCATTACTTATTCAGGCGCGCCTGGGCATCTTTCAGGGCGGCATCGACGCTCTGACGGCCGCTCAGGGCGTTAAGCGTGGCGGTGCGCATCGCATACCAGAAGGCTGCCATCTGCGGAATATTCGGCATAATGTCGCCGCTGCGCGCGTTGTTCATGGTGGCGGCGATGCGTTCATCTTTCTCCAGCGTCTGCTGAAACGATTTCAGCGTCACCGCGCCCAGCGGCTTGTCTTTATTCACCGCGTCCAGACCGGCGTCGGTCAGCAGATAGTTCTCAAGGAACTCTTTCGCCAGCTCTTTGTTCGGGCTGGCGGCGTTGATGCCCGCGCTCAGCACGCCGACGAAGGTTTTCGACGGTTTGCCGTTAAGGGTCGGCAGCAGCGTGACGCCGTAGTTGATACCGCTCTTGTCGATATTGCTCCAGGCCCAGGGACCGTTGATGGTCATCGCGGTCTGGCCTTTATTGAACGCCGCTTCGGCGATCGAGTAATCGGTGTCGGCGTTGAGGGTTTTGGCTTTAACCTGATCGACCAGGAACTGCATGCCCGCTTTCGCGCCAGCGTTATCTACGCCGGTATCTTTAACGTCGTAGCCGCTGTCGCTCTTTTTAAAGGCGTAAGCGCCGCCCGCCGCCAGCAGCGGCCAGGTAAAGTAGGGTTCCTGCAGGTTGAACATAATGGCGCTCTTGCCTTTGGCGCGCAGTTCTTTATCGACGGCCGCCATCTCTTCCCAGCTTTTCGGCGGGTTGGGCAGCAGGTCTTTGTTGTAGATCAGCGACAGCGATTCGACCGAGACCGGATAGCCGATCAGCTTGCCGTTGAAGCGCACCGCGTCCCAGGTAAAGGGAAAGAGCTTCTCCTGGAAGCTTTTATCCGGCGAGACCTCCGCCAGCAGCCCGGACTGGGCATAGCCGCCGAAGCGGTCGTGCGCCCAGAAGATAATGTCCGGGCCGTCGCCGGTGGCGGCCACCTGCGGATACTTCTCTTCCATTTTATCCGGATGCTCAACCGTCACTTTAATGCCGGTATCCTGCTCGAACTTCTTACCCACCTCGGCCAGCCCGTTGTAGCCCTTATCGCCGTTGATCCAGATAACCAGTTTTCCCTCTTCGATCTTTGCGATTGCCGAGGCCGAAAACAGCATGGCCGTAAGGGCGGAAAGGGCAAAAATGCGTGCGCCGGTTTTCATTGTCATAACTCCATCCTGTTAGCGGAAACGGAAATCGTTTTCCCGCACATTGTGACCATCCGCTGCCGCTTCTCATCCTCCCGCGCTCTACGCCTGCCAGCGCTAAGCCGTGATCCCCGTTGCAAAACCGGGCGGTTATCACGGTCTGGCGCACACTCCGGTCGCCGCGACTCTGCGCAGTCGATCACAAAAAACCGCCCATCGCCGCGTTTGAGGAGAGAGGCGCGACGATCTCCTCCTCCTCTCTCATCCCCCAGCTAAACCGCCTGCGGTGGAGGATGCGCGCGCGCGCCAGCTTTCCCATAGTGGGCGCCGGAGTCTGCCTGCGGCGATGCAGGCAAGAATAAGCAAGCGGAGAGGAAAGCATTATGGCGAGCGTCGCGTTACGCAATGTCACCAAGGCCTGGGGCGATACCCTGGTCTCAAAGGAGATCAATCTGGACATCGGCGAAGGAGAGTTTGTGGTGTTCGTCGGCCCGTCGGGCTGCGGCAAATCCACGCTACTGCGCATGATCGCCGGTCTGGAGACCATTACCCGCGGCGAGCTGCTGATCGGCGGCCAGCGGATGAACGAGGTGCCGCCCGCCGAGCGCGGCATCGGCATGGTGTTTCAGTCCTATGCCCTCTATCCGCATCTGTCGGTGGCGGAAAATATGTCTTTTGGCCTGAAGCTGGCGGGCGTCAGGCGCGGCGAGATCCAGCAGCGCGTGAATCAGGTGGCGGAAGTGCTGCAGCTGGCGCATCTGCTCGATCGCCGCCCCAAAGCGCTCTCCGGCGGTCAGCGCCAGCGCGTGGCGATCGGCCGTACGCTGGTCGCCGAGCCGCGCGTCTTTTTACTCGACGAGCCGCTCTCCAACCTGGACGCCGCGCTGCGCGTGCAGATGCGCATCGAGATTTCGCGGCTGCACAAGCGCCTGAAGCGCACCATGATTTACGTCACCCACGATCAGATCGAGGCGATGACCCTGGCGGACAAGATCGTGGTGCTGGATGCCGGGCGCATCGCCCAGGTCGGCAGGCCGCTGGAGCTCTATCACTATCCCGCTAACCGCTTCGTCGCCGGTTTTATCGGCTCGCCGCGCATGAATTTCCTGCCCGTCAAAGTGACCGCCACCGCGATCGATCAGGTGCAGGTCCGCCTGCCCAACGATCAGCGCATCTGGCTGCCGGTCGAGAGCGCAGGCGTTCAGGTGGGCAGCAATATGTCGTTAGGCATCCGGCCTGAACACCTGCTCTCCAGCGATATCGCCGACGTCACGCTCGAGGGCGAAGTGCAGGTGGTGGAGCAGCTCGGCAATGAAACGCAAATCCATATCCAGATCCCCGCTATCCGTCAGAACCTGGTGTACCGCCAGGAGGACGTTGTGCTGGTAGAAGAGGGCGCCCTGATGGGCATTGGCCTGCCACCGGAGCGCTGTCACCTGTTCCGCGAGGACGGGAGCGCCTGTCGCAGGCTGCATCAGGAGCCTGGTGTTTAGCCCTGCAAAACAATAAAAGCAATCACCTCAGGAGAGAGAAAATGATAACTCTGCGCAAACTTCCCGTCGCTATCGCCATTGCGGCGGGCACCATCGCCGCCCCGTCGATGGCGGTCGACTTTACCGGCTACGCCCGTTCCGGCATCGGCTGGACCGGCAGCGGCGGCGAGCAGCAGTGCTTTCAGGCCACCGGCGCGCAAAGCAAATACCGTCTGGGCAACGAATGCGAAACTTACGCCGAGCTGAAGCTGGGCCAGGAAGTGTGGAAAGAGGGCGACAAAAGCTTCTACTTCGACACCAACGTCGCCTATTCGGTGGCGCAGCAGAATGACTGGGAGGCGACCTCCCCCGCCTTCCGCGAGGCGAACGTCAAAGGCAAAAACCTGATCGACGCGCTGCCGGGCTCCACCATCTGGGCCGGTAAACGCTTCTACCAGCGCCACGACGTACATATGATCGACTTCTACTACTGGGATATCTCCGGCCCCGGCGCCGGTCTGGAAGATGTGGATCTCGGCTTCGGCAAGCTCTCTTTCGCGGCGACGCGCTCCTCAGAGGCGGGCGGCTCCTATACCTTCTCCAGCGATCGCATCCGCGATTACGCCACCAGCACCGCCAACGACGTCTTCGACGTGCGCCTGGCCGGACTGGAAACCAACCCGGACGGCGTGCTGGAGCTGGGTGTCGACTATGGCCGCGCCAACGCGCGCGACGGCTACCGTATCGAAGACGGCGCGTCGAAAGATGGCTGGATGTTTACGGCGGAGCATACCCAGAGCATGCTCAAGGGATACAACAAGTTCGTGCTGCAGTACGCCACCGATGCGCTGACTTCACAGGGCAAAGGGCTGCCGCAGGGCACCAACATCAACAATAACGGCAGCATGTACCGCGTCCTCGATCACGGCGCCATCTCGCTGGCCGACCGCTGGGACCTGATGTACGTGGCGATGTATCAGAACACCGATCTGGACAACAACCGCGGCACCGAGTGGTACACCGTCGGCGTGCGCCCGATGTACAAATGGACGCCGATCATGAGCACGCTGCTGGAAGTAGGCTACGACAACGTGAAGTCGCAGCAGGTCAGCGAACGCAACGGCCAGTACAAAATCACCCTCGCTCAGCAGTGGCAGGCGGGCGACAGCATCTGGTCGCGTCCGGCGCTGCGTCTGTTCGCCACCTACGCCAAATGGGATGAGAAGTGGGGCTACAGCAAAGACGCCTCGGGCGATCTGACCTCGCTGGCTTCACGCGACAGCACCGGCAACGGCCTCTTTACCAACAGCCGCGGCGACAACGACGAGTGGAGCTTCGGCGCGCAGATGGAAATCTGGTGGTAAACCGTACCGATCTGTAACGCAAACGGCCGCCGTGCGTTCAGCGCACGGCGCTTTCTGGGCAGCCGCGGCCATTGCCTTGCTTCAGCGACTGCCCGACAGCCTGTTGAGAAGATAAAAATGAAAAAGAAAACCCTTACCGCGCTTTGTCTGAGCGCCGCGCTGCTGACGAGCCTCGCCCTGCCAGCGCATGCTGACATCAACCTGGTGCCGCAGGATCTCTCCGCCGCGCCAACCATCCCGACCGCGAGCCTGCAGCGCCTGAGCTGGCAGCCCGTCGACACCTCGCGCCCGCAGAGCGTCTCGCTGGCGCAGAGCGGCACGCAGCTTGACGTCAGCGGCATCACCGGGCCGGTCGCCGCGTTTAGCCTGCCCGCCAGTCAGGGCGAGCTGACGGTAACGCTGAGCAGCGAGGTGGCGCGCAATCAGGTCTTCGCCCCCAACGTGCTGGTACTCGACGAGAATCTGCGTCCCGCCGCCTGGTTCCCGAGCCGCTTCTTTACCTACCAACAGCCGGGCGTGATGAGCGCCGATCGCCTGGAAGGGGTGATGAAGCTGACGCCGGCGCTGGGCCAGCAAAAAATCTATCTGCTGGTCTTCACTACCGCACAGGATCTCAGCCAGACCACCACGCTGGTGGATCCGGCGAAAGCCTATGCCCGCGGCACTGGCCATGCGGTGCCCGATATTCCCGATCCGGTCGCGCGTCACGGCGTGGACGGCAAAATCAAGCTGAAAGTCTCCACCAGCTCCGCCTCCTCAATCCTGGTTGGCCCGCTGTTCGGCTCCTCAGGTCCGGCGCCGGTTACGGTCGGCAGCACTCAGCCGGTTGCGCAGGCGGCGGCACGTACCGCGCCCGCAGCGCCGTCGGCGCCGCTGGTGGACGACACCGAAAGTTACTTTAACCAGAGCATCCGTCAGGCGGTGGATCAGGGCAACATCGACAAAGCCCTCAAGCTGCTGGACGAGGCAGAACGCCTGGGTTCAACGTCGGCGCGCAAAACCTTTATCAGCAGTGTTAAAGGCAAGGGGTGAAGCTGCCCCGACAGTGCTGAGTTGCCCCACCTGGTGCGCTACGGCGCACCTTTTTTCATAGAAAAATAACGCATGAAGGACGGCTATACATCACCCCTCCCTCTGCATATACTTAGCATATGCAAGGACAGGAGGATAAAAAAATGCGTACGGTATCAATATTCAAAAACGGTAATAATCGGGCGATTCGCCTGCCGCGCGATCTCGATTTCGACGGCGTAAACGAACTGGAGATTATCCGCGAAGGCGACTCTTTGATCCTGCGACCCGTCAAGCCGAGCTGGGGGTCATTTCGCGAGCAAGAAAAGGCTGACGCCGATTTTATGACGGAGCGTGCAGACGTTTTCAGCGATGAAGGGCGATTTGAGCTGTGATTAAAACCTATATGCTCGATACAAATATCTGCTCTTTTATTATGCGGGAACAGCCGGAAGCCCTGCTCATGCGGCTGGAGCAAGCTGTACTACGCCGTCATCGAATTGTTGTGTCGGCGATAACCTATGCGGAAATGCGGTTTGGCGCCGTTGGCAAGAAAGCGTCGCCTCGCCATGCTGAGCTGGTTGAAGCATTCTGCGCGCGCCTGGATGCTATTCTGGCCTGGGATCGCCATGCAGTGGACGCCACCACAGAAATCAAGCGTGCGCTAACCGCTATTGGCAGGCCCATTGGCCCGAATGATACCGCCATTGCCGGGCACGCTATTGCGGCTGACGCCATTCTTATTACCAATAACGTCAGGGAATTTGAGCGCGTGCCAGGGCTTGTTTTTGAAGACTGGAGCAAATGATCGCCTGACGGTGATGGAAATAGCGCGGTCCATAATCATCAGCCCGCGCATGGCGGGCTGACGTCTCACTTCTGTTTCATTCCCTTCCTGCCGCGATCGACCGCCGCCAGCAGCGCATCGACCGCCGGATCGCTGAACATCTCCTCCAGCGTCGCGCTGAGCTTGCGCCGCCAGTTAGGGTACGCGTCGGTGGTGCCGGGCACGTTGACCGGCGTCGTCATATCCAGCCACTCTTCCGGCTGCAGGCCGAGCAGCGCGCTCTGCGTGTCGGCCAGATAGCCCAGCATCGCCTGGCTGAGCGCGCGGGTCATACGCGCGCCGCCCTGTTCAAAGCGTCGACGCCTCGGCAGCGCGCCGCTGCGCAGCAGGGTCTGCAACAGCGCTTTCCTCGCCGCCTGCCTGTCGCGATACAGCCCTGCAAGAACGTCTTTATCGGGATAGAGCCCCAGCCTGCTGCCCAGACGCAGATCGTCGCTGCGCCACCAGCCGCGCAGCGTCGGCATATCGTGCGTGGTGGCGACCGCCATCGCCTGCCGCGGCCACTGCGTCGGCGCGCGGAACGCCTGCTTCGACGCCTGCTCGAAATAGAGCACCTTGTAGGAGTAGACGCCCGCATCGCGCAGCTTGTCGACGATCGCCGCCGGGACGGTGCCTAAATCTTCTCCGATCACCATACAGCGGTGGCGCTGGCTCTCCAGCGCCAGGATCGCCAGCAGCGCGTCCACCGGGTAGTGCACATAGGCGCCTTCCGCCGCGCTTTCGCCCTGCGGGATCCACCAGAGGCGCAGCAGCGCCATCACATGATCGATACGCAGCGCGCCGCAATCCTGCATGCTGGCGCGCAGCAGGGCGATCCAGGGCTCAAACGCGCGCGCCGCCATCACCTGCGGATCCATCGGCGGCAGCCCCCAGTTTTGCCCCAGCGGGCCGAGAATATCGGGCGGCGCGCCGACGCTCGCCTCCAGGCAGTAAAGCTCCCGCTCGCGCCAGGTTTCCGCGCCGTCGCGCGCCACGCCTACCGCCAGGTCACGGTAGAGGCCGATCGCCATCTCATGCTGCTGACAGCGCTGCCAGCACGCTGAGAACTGACGGGCCGCCAGCCACTGCAGCCAGAGACAGAAGCGCACCTCATCGCTCTGTTCGATGCGAAACGCCAGCACGGCGGCGCTGTCGGGATGCTGCAAGGCGTCCGGCCAGCTTTGCCAGCCGTGGCTGTCGCTATCCTGCTGGCGTTGCTCGGCATGCAGGGCGTCGAACAGGCCCTGGCTGAGCAGGCTGTCGCCACCCGCCTCGACAAAGGCCTCAAACGCCGCCGCCTCCGCATCCTCCGCGTCGCGCAGTCGAAACGTCTGCCAGGCCAGCCTCAGCCCGTCAAGCTTCAGGCGCGTTACGGCAGAATAATCGACCCATTCCGCGTTGCGTGCCGCCTGCAGCGCCTGCTGCGTTGCCTCAAGACGCCACCAGGCCTGCGCTGCCTCGCTCTGCTGAAAGTCCGGCACCGCGTTGACGTCGATATAGAGAATATTGAGCCAGCGGCGCGACGAGGGGCTGTAGGGGCTGGCGCTCTCCGGTTCGGCGGGAAAGAGGGCGTGCAGCGGGTTCAGCCCGACAAAGGCGCCCCCACGCCGCGCCGTTTCGTCGATCATTCGCTGCAGATCGCCAAAGTCGCCGATGCCCCAGTTAGATGCCGATCGCAGCGTATAGAGCTGGATGCAGCTGCCCCACAGCGATTCGCCCGCCAGCAGCGTGGGCGGCTCATAGCAGCGCGGCGGCGAGACGATGACGCAGCAGCCGTAGCGCTGTGCCTCATGCTCCAGCGTCAGCTGGTGGTAACCGTCCGGTAACGGCGGCAGCGTCAGGATTTCGCCCGCCGCGCAGCGGCCTGACCAGCACAGGCCCGCTTCGCTGGTCAGCTGCCAGTCGGCCGCGCTGAGAAGCACCGGCGAGAGCGCCAGCGGCTCGCCCTGGCGAAAGATAGCCGCAGGCGGCAGCGGCGACGTATCGGCATTCTGCGGCTGCATCAGCCGCAGCAGGCGTTCACGGGTCAGCGTGGAAACCTGCTGCGGCCGTCCGTGAGCGTCAATGTAGTCGGGCGCAATCAGGTCGTCTGCGGCGCGATCGAGATGGTTTTTTGGTTTCATGGCGTTCCTCAGCGCGCGGCCTGCCAGATACGTTGCTGATAGTCGCGAATGGCGCGGTCGGCGCTGAACATGCCGCAGCGCGCAGTGTTCAGGATCGCGGCGCGCGTCCAGGCCTCGGGATCGGCCCACAGCGCCTCCACCTGCTGCTGGGCATTGAGATAGTGGCGGAAATCGGCCAGCACCAGATAAGGATCGCCGCCCGCCGGGCTCAGGCTGCGCACCAGCGCGTCAAAGGCCGTGGTGTCGCCGTCGCTAAAGGTGCCGTCCTCCAGCGCGGTCAGCGCCCGATCCAGCTGCGGATCTTTTTTGCGCCAGGTCGCGGGCGCATAGCCCGCCTGCTTCAGTGCGGTCACCTGCTCAACGGTATGGCCGAAAATAAAGATATTCTCCTCGCCGACCTGCTGGGCGATCTCTACGTTTGCGCCGTCCAGGGTGCCAATCGTCAGCGCGCCGTTGAGCGCCAGCTTCATATTGCCGGTGCCGGACGCCTCTTTGCCCGCCGTCGAAATCTGCTCGGAGAGGTCGGCGGCAGGAATAAGCCGCTCCGCCACCGAGACGTTGTAGTCGGGAATAAACACGATTTTAAGGCGGTCACCGACGCGCGGATCGGCGTTAACCACGGCTGCCACCTTATTGATGGCATAAATGATATTTTTCGCCAGCGCGTAGCCCGGCGCCGCTTTGGCGCCGAACAGCATCACGCGCGGCGTCAGGTTCGCCTGCGGATCGCTGACCAGCGTCTGCCACAGGGCGATGATATGCAGCAGCATCAGATGCTGGCGCTTATATTCGTGCAGGCGCTTAATCTGCACGTCGAACAGGGCGTCAGGCTGCACGCGGATGCCGGTCTGTTCGGCGATCCAGCGCGTCAGCGCCGCCTTGTTCTGCTGCTTGATGGCGCGATACTCCGCGCGAAACGCGGCGTCGTCCGCCAGCGGCGCCAGATCGCTGAGCGCCTCCAGATCGTTGACCCAGGGACGGCGCAGCGATTTGTCAATCAGCGCGGCCAGCGCCGGGTTGCACTGCTGGATCCAGCGACGCGGCGTAATGCCGTTGGTGACGTTGTGGAACTTCTCCGGCCACAGCGCGTGGTATTCCGGGAAGAGATCCTGCACCACCAGCCGGGAGTGCAGCGCCGCCACGCCGTTGACCGCAAAACCGCTGACCACGCAGAGGTTCGCCATGCGCAGCTGCTGATTGTGCACTACCGCCAGCTTCGCCCAGATCGCCTCGTTGCCAGGCCAGCGCGCCTCGACCTCTTTTTTGAGCCGCGCGTTCAGCGTATTGATAATCATCATATGGCGCGGCAGCAGCGCGCGCACCAGGCGCAGGTTCCAGCACTCCAGCGCCTCCGGCATCAGCGTATGGTTGGTGTAGGCAAAGGTGCGCTGGGTAATGCGCCACGCCTCATCCCAGGAGAGCTGATGCTCGTCGAGCAGCAGGCGCAGCAGCTCCGGGATCGCCAGCGTCGGATGAGTATCGTTGAGCTGAATCACCTCATAGTCGGGCAGCGTCTCGATGGTGCGGCCGGCCTGGTGGTGGCGACGCAGGATATCGGCCAGCGTGCAGGCGCACTGGAAATATTGCTGCATCAGGCGCAGCTTTTTTCCGGCCTGATGGTTGTCGTTGGGGTAGAGCACCTTCGTCAGCTTCTCCGCCTCAATGCCCTGCTGCTCGGCACGCAGGAAATCGCCGTCGTTAAAGCGCTGCAGGTTAAACGGGTGCGCGTGTTTCGCCTGCCAGAGGCGCAGCGGCTGGGTGATGCCGTTGCCATAGCCGACCACCGGCAGATCCCAGGCCTCGCCCTGCAGCAGGAAGGCGGGCACCCAGCGCGGGCGGCCCTCTTCCGTCACCACCTTACCGCCCAGGCCAACCTGTACGGTCAGCGCGGCGTTGTGACGAAACCAGGGATAGCGGTCGCGTCCCCAGTCGTCGGGCTGTTCATGCTGCGCGCCCTCGACAAAATGCTGGCGAAACAGGCCGTACTGATAGTTCAGGCCATAGCCGATGGCGGGCTGGCCGGTGGTGGCCATCGCGTCGAGAAAACAGGCCGCCAGCCGTCCCAGGCCGCCGTTGCCGAGCGCCGGATCGGTTTCGCGCTCCAGCACCTCGCTCAGGGCGACGCCGTGCGCGGCGAGCGCGTCGCTGATCGCCTGATGCCAGCCCAGGTTAAGCAGGTTATTCCCCGTCAGTCGACCGGTGAGAAACTCCATAGAGAGATAGTTAACGTGGCGCTGCGGCCCGGCTGCGGGCTGCGCAGGCAGTTCGGCCAGCAGTTCGGCCAGCGCGCCGCTCAGCGCCTGCCACCACTGCTGCTGATTCATCTCCTGCGCGTCGCGCAGGCCAAAACGTTGCCACTGGCGCGTCAGCGCGGCGGTAAAGCGGGCGTGGTCGAAGGAGGGCGAATTCATATTAGGTGCTTCCTGTCTGGACGAAAAGGTATGCACGCTAGTGTGCCCTCCGCCTTTCGGGCGCTCCTCCTCCTGCATGAAATTCAGCGGGGAGGATAATGAGGGTGGAGAGGCCAGGGTAAATCTGAAACAGGAGCAGGAGTGTGATTACACTCGCTTTTGTTAAGCCTCTCTTACAGGTTCGCTTGCATTCAGTTAACGAATCCGTGAACGTGTATGAAGATTAATTACGAAGCGTAAAAAAATGATGCGCTGAACGTTAATGGAGAAGCGTGCGCCCATGTTAATTCCCTCAAAGCTCAGTCGTCCCGTTCGCCTTGAAAGCACCGTTACGCGCGACCGCCTGCTGCAAAAGCTCGGCGCAGCGGGTAATTACCGGCTGGTTTTGATTACCAGCCCGGCGGGCTATGGCAAAACTACGCTGGTCTCGCAGTGGGCGGCGGATAAAAAGGATCTGGGCTGGTATTCACTGGATGAGGGCGACAATCAGCCGGAGCGCTTCGCTGACTATCTTATCGCGGCGCTGCAGCAGGCGACGCAGGGTGGCTGCAGCCGCAGCGAAACGCTGGCGCAGAAGCGGCAGTACGTCAACCTCAACGCGCTTTTCGCCCAGCTGTTTATTGAGCTGGCTGAATGGCGGCAGCCGCTGTGGCTGATCGTGGATGACTATCACCACATCGCCAATCCCGCGATCCATGAGGCGATGCGCTTTTTCCTGCGCCATCAGCCCGACAATCTGACGCTGGTGGTGCTGTCGCGCAATCTGCCGCAGCTCGGCATCGCCAATTTACGCGTGCGTGAACAGCTGCTGGAGCTGGGCAGCCAGCAGCTGGCCTTTACCCATCACGAGGCAAAACTGTTTTTTGACTGTCGCCTGAGCGCGCCGCTCGCCTCCGAAGAGAGCGGACGTCTGTGCGACGACGTGGCGGGCTGGGCGACGGCGCTCCAGCTGATCGCCATCTCCGCGCGTCAGGGCGCCGGTTCGGCGCAGGACTCCGCGCGGCGGCTCTCCGGCATCAACGCCAGCCACCTTGCCGACTACCTGGTAGAGGAGGTGCTGGATAATATCGACGACGCGACGCGCCATTTTCTGCTGAAAACCGCGCTGCTGCGATCGATGAATGACGCGCTGGTCGCCTGCGTGACCGGCGAGGCGAACGGACGCATGCGGCTGGAGGAGATTGAGCGGCGGGGCCTCTTTCTGCAGCGTATGGATGATTCAGGCCAGTGGTTTAGCTATCACCCGCTGTTTGGATCGTTTTTGCGCCAGCGCTGTGAGTGGGAGCTGGCAGCCGAGCTGCCCGCGGTACATCGCGCGGCGGCGCAAAGCTGGATGGCGCAGGGATTCCCTGGCGAAGCGATCCATCACGCGCTCGCCTCGGGCGACGTCGAGATGCTGCGCGACGTTCTGCTGGCGCACGCCTGGACGCTGTTCAATCAGAGCGAGCTGGCGCTGCTGGAGAGGTCGCTGAGCGCGCTGCCCTGGGCAACGCTGCTGGCCAATCCTCGCCTGGTGCTGCTGCAGGCCTGGCTGATGCAGAGCCAGCATCGGTTTTCTGAGGTCAACCGCCTGCTGGCGACGTTTGAGCAGGCGTGCAGCTGCGAGATCGACGCGGCGCTGCAGGGCGAATTCAACGCCGTGCGTGCGCAGGTGGCGATCAACGACGGCAACACCGAAGAAGCGGAGCAGCTTGCCCGCCTCGCGCTGGAAACCCTGCCGGAAAGCCGCCGCTACAGCCGCATCGTCGCCACCTCGGTGCATGGTGAAGTGATGCACTGCAAAGGCGAGCTGGCGAGTTCGCTGGCGCTGATGCGCCAGACCGAGCAGATGGCGCGCCGCGATGAAACCTGGCACTACGCGCTCTGGAGCCTGATCCAGCAAAGCGAAATTCTTTTTGCGCAGGGATTTCTGCAGGCCGCCTGGGAGATTCAGGAGAAAGCGTTTTTACTGGTAAGCGAGCAGCATCTGTCGCAGTTTCCGCTGCATGAGTTTTTGCTGCGCATTCGCGCCCAGCTGATGTGGGCGTGGGGCCGTCTGGACGAGGCGGAGCAGGCGGCGCGCGAAGGGATGAAGGTGCTGAAAGGCTATCCGCCGCAGCAGCAGATCCAGTGTCTGGGCCTGCTGGTGCAGTGCTCGCTGGCGCGCGGCAATCTGGATAATGCGCGCAGCTACCTGAACCGTTTGGAGAATCTGCTCAACAACGGCAGCCTGCACAGCGACTGGATCGCTAACGCCGACAAGGTGAGGGTGATCTACTGGCAGATGACGGGCGACGTGCAGAGCGCCCGCCACTGGATGCGGCACACCGCGAAGCCCGCCTTCGCCAATAACCACTTCCTGCAGGGGCAGTGGCGCAATATCGCGCGGGCGCAGATCCTGCAGGGCGATCTCAGCCAGGCGGAAGTGGTGCTGGAAGAGCTCAACGAAAATGCGCGCGCGCTGCGTCTGATGAGTGATATGAACCGTAACCTGCTGCTGCTCAATCAGATCTACTGGCAGACCGGCCGCAAAGCGGAGGCGCAGCACGCGCTCATCGAGGCGCTGAAGCTGGCGCGCGGCACCGGCTTTATTAGCCATTTTGTGATTGAAGGCGAGATGATGGCGCAGCAGCTGCGCCAGCTTATTCAGCTCAACGCGCTGGAAGAGCTGGATAATCATCGCGCACGCCGCATTTTGAATGAAATCAATAAATACCACCGCCATAAGTTCGCTCACTTCGACGAGGGGTTCGTCAGCCGATTGCTCAACCATCCCGACGTGCCGGAGCTGATCCGCACCAGCCCGCTGACGCAGCGCGAATGGCAGGTATTGGGCCTGATCTACTCCGGCTACAGCAATGACCAAATCGCCGGTGAGCTGGATGTGGCCGCCACCACGATCAAAACCCATATTCGCAACCTCTATCAGAAGCTGGGCGTCTCGCATCGTGCCGAGGCGATGCATCAGGCGCAGTCAATGCTGAAGCTGATGGGGTATGTGTAGCGAATCTCTCGCTTAGCCGGCGCTGCCGATAACGAATGCGCCGTTCAGATCCCAGCTTTTGCGTTCATTTACCCGCGTAGCCTGCGCCGGAACCCACGCGGCAACCGAAACGTTGCCGCGCAGCGTGGTGCCTGACGCCAGCGCTCCGTTTTGCCAGAAGCGCAGCACGTGCCCCGGCGTCAGGTTCATCTCTGAGGCCTGCCTGCCCTCGTTGTCGATAGTCGCCGGCTGGCCATCGATGAAGACACTGGACAGCGTCAGGATTGCCCTGCCGTTGTCGCCAAACAGATAACTTTCGCTGTCTTTTGCAGCACCATTAAACGCCAGCGTGAGCTGAGCAGGGCGATCGCAGCTGACCTGGACAGTCAGACGCTTTGGCTCACCAAAGCGCAGCTCGGCAGAGTTGAGAGCATTGCCGGGATAGCGAAGCAGTTCGCCGCGGGTCGTTGACGGGTAGGCAATCTGCGCATCGCTCAGTTGAATCTGACACTCGGCGTGGACGGTGGCGATCAACAGCAGACCACAGAGAAGCGTGAGCAGGGGGAAAAAATAGCGTTTCACAATACACATCTCGCTGATAGTGCGGCATAAAGCGTACCTGGCGTATCTACCCAGGGCGTCAGAAGCTTGACAGAACACCGGCTGCCGTCCGCCCGTTGTCCATAAAGCATGCCTTCCGGCATGTCGTCGAAAAACAGCGTGCCATCTTCATTTACAAAAGCGATTAACGTGCCTTTCGCATCTTTTACCGGGCTGCCAGGTGCCGGGCGCGCGTCATCCACGAAAGTGACCAGCGCGCGACGAACGGTAAATGCGGGCAGCATCACCGGCACTACGGCACCACGGTAGGGGGTAATGTCAATAATGCCGCCAGGGATCTCAACATTTTTTGGCAGGCTGCGCGGATCGATTTGTACGGTATTTTTCTGCCATGCATTCCAGGAGGCGATAGCATGTCCACTGCGATTGCTCCAGACAACGCCGCCTGGCGTGCGGATTTCGACATCCGGCTGGTCGCTGTTGAGCGAGATAACGCTAAATGTATCGCCTACGGTGCGCGGCGTGAAGGTGAACCCCTCACTGTGCCAGACCGCGCCGCCGCGCGCGCCAGCGTTATAGCTGGTGGTGCTCTCGCTGCGCGACACGCCGCCGCTTAGCTGGGTGTATTTGTTCGTCCAGGTGGCTGAGCTGGCAAGCGAAGCCTGTTCTCGCTCGCTTTTTTCGCTCGACAGGCTCCAGGCGAACTTATCGTTAACGGTTTGATCGTAACCCACCCCGACGCGGTTTTGCTGGTTGTTATTATTGATCCAGCTGCGCAGGTTGCGGTTATTTCCCAGAGGAATGGAAAGGTTCAGATAGGCATAGCGATTGTCGTAATGCCGCTGATCCGACGACAGACGATTCTTTTGTAGTCCCAGATTAACGTTAACACCGCCGATGGCACGTCCCCACCCAAGCGTGTAACCCAGCGTATCGTTACCCTGCCAGGCATGCGACAGGCTGCCAGAAAAGGTGAAAACGCCTGTCCAGGGATGGTTATAGCTCAGACCTGCGGCATATTGCGACCTGATCTGCCCGGTATCGCCAGCGGTTTTCCTGGTGCTCCACGAGCTGTTGGTGTCGACATAATCGCGGCTGCGAAAGTTTGCGGAGGTCGTCAGCGACAGCCGCCGCGTGAGCGGCATGCTCAGCCCGACCTGTTGATAGAGACCCTGCTTTTTGGCACCGTCCTGTGATGCATTGCGCGCCAGAGAGTAGGTTTGTGACAGCGTCGCCAGCAGATGATCGGTCAAACGAATGCTGGCCCTCCAGGCGCCCGCCTGATAATCCTCGCTGGCGAGCGCCCCCACCGTCAGCGCCATCATCCTGTTATGAAAGACGCCGGTCGAGCCCATAACCAATGGAAAGTTATCCTGCGTTAAACGCAGGCGCCCTGCCGCCAGAGAGGTGCCCATGTCCATAAGCGTCGTAACCGGTCTTGCCTGAATATAGGGCAGCGTCTGCTGCTGTCGACCGCCGCTGACGTCATGACTGACGATTAAAAAATCATCTCGCTGGTTAAGCGCGGGTATGCCGGTCAGGGTATTCATACCGGCGTTAACCTGGAAGGTTTTTAGCAATATGCCGCCCTGCCAGACTTCCGCCGTTCCCGCCTGGGCGATAAGCACATCCAGCGTCACCTGATTCAGGCCGCCGTTCTGCGACGCACGCTCAGGTGTTATCTGCGCGCCGGTGAGATTAATGCCGGAAAACAGGGGATCGCCTGACGTAATTTCACCCATTTGCACAACGGATTTCCAGCCGGGGACGGAACGCTGGGCATAGCTATACAGACGTGTGAAATTACTCTGGCTGTCATAGCTGGAGTAGCTCTGACCGCTGCGAAAGATCCACTGCTCGAAATTCGCGCCCACCTCTGAGGTCAGCGTCTGCGAATGATGAGCGTTTCCGTTACGCGGTTGATACTGGTAGCGCCTGGCATCATAGTTCACCATCAGCGCCTTACCCCCGGTAGCGTAGTTAATGCGGTTCAGTAGCGCCTCAGGAGAGACCTGAAGCGCGAGGCTGCTGCGCTCAACCTGCTCCTCGATAAGGATATCGCTGTCAGGCAGCGGTTTCAGGCAGGCCGGATTGCTGCTGTCAAAACGGCGAGGATCAATACTCAGCTGATTCAGAAGCGATGCTGTCCAGCAGGGCGATCCCGCCTGGTCAAAAGTGATCGTCTGGATGCCTCTGTTCTGCTGATTAATAATAATGTTGGTGGGATGCTCGCCCGGCAGGAAGTGTGCGCCTGTGCCGAGCAAATCGGCCGCACTGGCGTCATAGCCTAATTGTGTCAGCATCCCCTTATCATAGGTTTCTGCTGCCGTCGCGCGGGCCGCGAAAATCACAACGCTAATAAGGAATAATTTTTTCATGAGGCCAGCCGTAACCTTAATTACAACGCAACCTCAAAAGGCGTCGTTAAAATACCAAAACGGGTGACCGGATGCAGTCGAATAGATTTTGCTGAACAGACGCTCGCTTTTGGCAGCGTCAGATTGAGCGTTTCCTGCGGCAAGATATAGGTTTTAGGCAGGGTGAGACTCTCCTTGCCCGGCAGTAAATCCACCTGGGTGGTCAGCCGCACAATATAGTCAGTAGGATTGCTGACGTTTAAAGTGGAACCGGCGCACTGCGCCTTGATCCCTTTCCATGGGGTGGTGTTTAGGGGTAATGAAGACGGTGAGATAATCACCGGAATGTTTTGTCCGACCAGTACACGCGCACGATTCTTTTTGCCATCCTCAGGAGGAATGGAAATAAAATTAATACGCTGCATGGTTTGACGCGCGACTTTAACCCCCTCTTTTAATACCACGCGCACCTGCTGTTTTTTCCCGGCGTCCACACGTGCGAGCTGCGGAGTAATAATCAGTTTGTTATGACCATCTTCCGGAATAGTCTGCAGGCTGCTGTGCAGGAGTGCGCTATGGCTGTCAGTATTCTCAACATTGATGGTCGCTTCGCGATTTTCATCATCGAGAAAGAGCACAGAAGCTTCGGGCTTCATCCCCGCCGCCAACGCATGTGAAAAAGAAGCGCAGAGCATTACTGCAATAAGCGTCGTGTTAAATAGTTTTTTCATGTCATTTAAATGTAAATAGTGAAGGCCTGTTGGCCTTCACTAAGGAGGTTAAAAATTACAGGTAAACGATAGAGAAAGTCACGTTACCGTCGATATTGACCTGTTCACCGCTTGGGTATTTATCTGCTTTTTTCAGTACAACACCGCCGGTCAGGTTATAAGTGGCTGTGGTCACCGTTGCAGGCGACGTTGCATCAGCGGTTTCGCCTAGCGCAAAATAACCATTGTTGACCAGTGAACTCACGGACGTTGCAGAAAGCGTATGCGCAGTCCAGTTCGCTTTATCAGTGCTGGTCAGCAGATTATTATTTACCGTGCCGTTCAGCGTAGCGCCATTGATACCCAGCAGTAATACGCCAACCTTGCCGTTTGCACTGTCGGTGCCCAGACCAAAAATGCTAGTCGCTGCGCTTGACATGTCTGCGCCCATTTCATCAGTAATTTCTGACACGGTCATCGCACTGGATGAGCGATTATCGACGCTTTGCACGGCGATAGCGGTAGCTGAATCACAGGCGACAGAAACGGTGACAGGATCGGCGCTAATCTGATTCATTGTGTTTGTTAACGTTGACGCTGAAACAGTTCCAAAGTTCAGGCTTGCTGTGCTCAGCGACACGTCGCAGGAGGCTGGCGTAATAGTGCCGGTAACGGCCAGCGAAGCGGATTCAGCAGCGTGGCCAGCAAAGCTTGCCGTACCCATCGCCATAACAATTGCAGAAGATAATAAAATTTTACGCATAATTCCCTCATCACTTATTAAATGATTTAACAAAAATCAGCTTTGATTTAATTATGTGAATGACAAATTAAATCAGGCGCTTCCTTTCTGACAGGTGGAGTTAAAATAAAAAACAACCAAATAAGTTCGCTATTCAGTCAAGATTCATCTGGCAGAATCAGTGAATCCTTCATTTGACTGGAATGCATAATACCACGCCGTTTTTATGACGCCATTTTAAGAGCGCGCTGACTAGCTGTCATCTTGGAGGGGATAAAATAAATTCGTTAATATAATGTTTTTATTTTTTGAAATATCGAATCAAACGCTCTTTTAGTGACCATGATTTACATAAAATAACAAACAAAACAGAAAATGGCATTCTCAAAAAGGAATGTATTTTTGATACCCTGCTCTGATAATTCAGCCATATATTATTTACGAAAGGGCTTGACTGGTTTATGGCCCGTAGAAGCCGGTCATTAACCGGCCTCTACGATGCCCGAGGTTCTCTGTGCGCCTGTGGGGCCTAAATACTCTTGTCTGAGGCTGGATAACGTGTCGCGGTCAGCCTTCCCCGACGGTCCCAGCGCCCACATGCTGCCCATAACAGCGCCGTTCCCAGCCAGCCAATAATCCAGGAAACATCATTATCGGCAAAAATCCAGGTTAACGACCCTTTGTATAACATGTTGTTGATAAACGGCAGTTGAATCACGACACCGGTAAAATAGACGCCAATGCCAGTCCAGTTCCAGCGTCCATAGCGACCATCGGGCTGTGACAGCGCGGGAATATCGATATGACCTTTGGTGATGAGATAAAAATCGATGAGACTGATGGCGCTCCACGGCACGAAAAAGGCGAGCAGGAACAGCAGGAATTGGGTAAATGACTTAAGAAAAGCGGGCTCGCTGATCAGTGCAATGCCGCAGGAGATCGTCACCATCAGCACCACGAAACCAATGCGTCTGCCCCGGCTCAGCGAGGTTTGTCGGCTGAAGCCGGAAACGATGGTGGTCAGCGACATAAAGCTGCCGTAAGCGTTCAGCGTGGTAAAGGTAATCTTGCCGAAGCAGATGGCGAAATAGATTACCATCGCCATGGTGGCGCTACTGCCCAGGCCGACGATATAGCCCACCTCATTGCCGGAGAAGGCGCTGCCCGCAATAGCTGCGACGATAACGCCCAGCGTCATCGATGCCTGGGTGCCGAGCACGGTACCGAAAAACACCGCGCCGAAGAGGCGTCTGGCGGAGACCTCTTGGGGCAGGTAGCGCGAATAGTCAGAGACGTAGGGGCAAAACGCAATTTGCCATGACGAAGAGAGAGAGACGGCGAGTAAAAAGGTCGAGAAAGCGAAGTGGCGATTCTGCCAGAGCGGCGCTAAATCGTGGGTTGAGAGCAGGGTGACGAACAGATAGAAGAACGCCAGCACGCCGATGACGCTGGCGACTTTGCCCAGCTTATGAATGACCCGGTATCCCAGCACGGCAATCACGATAATTATCAGGCTAAACAGGATCATCCCGGCGGCGTTGTTGATATGCAGCAGCTTCGCCATCGCCTGGCCAGCCAGCACCGTACCGCTGGCGGAGAAGCCGATATACATAATACAGACCAGCACCAGGGGGATCACCGCACCGAAAACGCCGAACTGAATGCGGCTGGTGATCATCTGCGGCAGGCCCATTCGGGGGCCCTGCACCGCATGCAGCGCCATCACCGCAGCGCCGATAATCTGGCCCACCAGCAGGCCGATAATTGACCAGACCACATCGCCGCCCAGCACCACGGCGAGCGCGCCGGTGACGATAGCCGTAATCTGGAGGTTGCCGCCGAACCATAGCGTGAACTGGCTAAACGGATGACCGTGACGTTCGCGGTGGGGAATAAAATCGATCGATCGGGTTTCAGCAAGCCGCTGGCTCTCGCCGTCCGAACGCGCTGATGCAGGAAGTTCCGCTGACATAGGTTCCTCGCCAGAGTGAAGTGTGAGTGATTATTTGCCCTTTGTTAACCGCTACGACGCTACATGTATATACATGTACGGATGTTGTCATGCCGTTTCAAAACTTACAAGGCGGCGGGTCATTGGAAATTGTGATGGCGCTGGCAAGCCTGGCGTGAGGAAAGAGAGAAAAGAGGCCGGGAATATGCTACATAAGCGCAAAGATTGTTGTATAGTCCGCGCTTTTTGGAGGTTTCCCTTGCTTAACGCATCCACGCGCCTGAACAAATATATTAGCGAGAGCGGAATCTGTTCACGCCGTGACGCCGATCGCTACATTGAACAGGGCAACGTGTTTATTAACGGCAAACGCGCTACCGTCGGCGCGCAGGTCTTTCCGGGTGACAGCGTCAAGGTAAACGGCCAGCTGATTGAGCCCCGCAGCGAAGAGAATCTGGTGCTGATCGCCCTGAATAAGCCGGTCGGCATCATCACCACCATGGAAGAGGGCGAACGCGATAACATTCGCGACTTTGTTAACCACAGCGAGCGTATCTTCCCTATCGGCCGACTGGATAAAGACTCCCAGGGGCTGATCTTCCTCACCAACAATGGCGATCTGGTGAATAAAATCCTGCGCGCGGGCAATAACCACGAGAAAGAGTATGTGGTCACTGTTGATAAGCCGATCACCGACGATTTTATTGCCGGCATGGGCGCGGGCGTGCCGATGCTCGGCACGGTCACCAAAAAATGCAAAGTGGTTAAAGAGTCCGCGTTTGTCTTCCGCATTACGCTGGTGCAGGGGCTGAATCGTCAGATCCGCCGCATGTGCAAGCACTTCGGCTTTGAGGTCACGAAGCTGGAGCGCACGCGCATTATGAACGTTAACCTGAAGGGGATTCCGCCAGGCGAATGGCGCGACCTTACCGACGCCGAACTGGCGGAGCTGTTTAAGCTGATCGAGAATTCCTCTTCAGAAGAGAAGCCCGCAAAGAAAAAGACGCCCGCGAAAAGCAGCGCGGTGAAAAAGCCGGTTATCAGCAGCGCGCCGAAGAAAAGCGAGAAAAGCGATGACCGAGCGGGCAACCGCAAACGCTTTGTCCAGCCAGGACGCAAGAAGAAGGGGCGGTAAAGGCGACGGACGCAGTTCGTCGGGCGCGTCTGTGCTGTAACTGCGCAGACGCGCCCGACGCAGCGGGACGGATATTACCTGTCGTTCTGTCCGGGCAGGCCCGGACGCCTGCCTTGCCGGATGGATTTTCTATCTTTTACGCCGCCTGCAGCACGAGGCTATTGATAAATAATCACTTTTACTGTTTCCGTTAATCCGTGATAGAGTAGGTGCAAAAAAATTATGCTCTCCTCTAGACGACCGGTCTAATAAAAGCTATTTTGACTTCATGAACAGAGCCGCTCACAAACACCGGGAAGACATTCGCGAACATATTCTGGACACCGGCCAGCGCATTATGGCCAGCAAAGGATACTCGGCTGTCGGTCTCAACGAAATTCTGACGGAAGCAGGCGTGCCGAAAGGCTCGTTCTATCACTATTTCGGTTCGAAAGATGCCTTTGGCGTCGCCATGCTGGAAAGTTACTTTGAGGACTATCTGGCGGAGATGGACGAGATCCTGGGCCAGCCCAACTGCACGATGCAGCAAAGGCTGATGCGCTACTGGCAGCAGTGGCAGGATACGCAATCTTTTCAGGCGTGTCAGGGTAAATGCCTGGCCGTCAAACTGGGCGCCGAAGTGGCCGATCTTTCGGAAGCGATGCGCCATACGCTGGAAAAGGGCACCGCCGGGATTGTGGTACGCCTGACGGAGAGTATTGAGGCGGGCGTAGCGGAAGGGTCGCTGCGCACCAAAGAGAAGCCAGCCGTGGTGGCGGAAAGTCTCTATCAACTCTGGCTCGGCGCCAGCGTGATGGTCAAGATTGTACGCAACAAGCGACCGTTTGAATCAGCCATGGTGCTGACGCAGCAGATGCTGAATGCTGCCTCCTGACGAGGCAGCAATAAAGGTTGTCCAGATTTTTATCGGCAAAATCTAGACGACTGGTCTACTATTTTAACGACACCTTTACTACGCGGAGAACGGACATGAAAGTATTAATGGTTTTGACCTCACATGATCAGCTGGGCGATACCGGACGTAAAACCGGCTTCTGGCTGGAAGAGCTGGCCGCGCCTTACTACGCCTTCAAAGACGCCGGCGCCGACATCACCCTGGCCTCGCCGCAGGGCGGCAAGCCGCCGCTGGATCCGAAAAGCAATGAGCCTGATTCGCAGACTGAGCTGACCCACCGCTTCGAAGCAGATGAGGAGGCTAAAGCGCAGCTGGCGTCGACGGTGCGTCTGGAGAGCGTTTCCGCCTCCGACTTCGATACGGTGTTCTACCCAGGCGGCCACGGCCCGTTATGGGATCTGGCGGAAGATCCACACTCCATCGCCCTGATCGAAAGCTTTATTGCAGCTCAAAAACCGGTTGCGCTGGTCTGTCATGCGCCGGGCGTGCTGCGCCATGTGAAAACCGCGGCGGGGCATCCGCTGGTTGAAGGTAAAAAAGTGACCGGCTTCTCCAACAGCGAAGAAGAGGGCGTCGGCCTGACCAACATCGTGCCTTTCCTGGTAGAAGATGAGCTGATCGCCAAAGGCGGCCTCTATTCCAAAGGCGAAGACTGGGGATCCTATGTCGTGCAGGATGGCCTGCTGATCACCGGGCAGAACCCCGGGTCATCCGCGGCAACGGCGGCGCAGCTGCTGAAAGCGTTAGCGAAATAATCGCTGATTCTGCGGCGGCGCACCTTCACCTCAGGCGAGGGTGCGCCAGCCGTTTCACGCTGTTCTCGCTTAAATCACCGTAATCTGCTTTTGCGCCAGCAGCCTCTTCATCTCCGCATCCGGCTCGCCGTCGATCACCAGCGTGCTCGCCAGCGTCAAATCGCCGATGGCGAACGCCGAGGCTGAATTCATCTTCTCCTGCGACACCATCACCACGGTTTCCGAGGCGCGCGCCGCCAGCGCCCGTTTGATCCCCGCCTCTTCATAGTCGCCGGTGGTCAATCCTGCGCGCTTATGGACGCCCGTGACGCCCATAAAAAAGAGATCGGCGTTGATGCGTGCGATAGCCTCCAGCACCGCCGTGCCCACCGCCACGATGGAGTGACGATAGAGCAATCCGCCAAGCATAATCACCTCGACCTGAGGCGAATCAACCAGCGCCACGGCAATGCTCGGGCTGTGGGTAACGGCGGTAAAGGCAAGATCCGCAGGCAGCTGCCGTACCATCGCTTCGGTCGTGGTGCCGCCGTCGATAATCACTACCTGACCGGGCTGGATAAGCCCCACCGCTTTTTGCGCGATAAGCTGCTTGGAGCCGGACTGCACATTTTTGCGTGTTTCAAAAGGCGCCACCGCCGCCGATACCGGTAGCGCACCGCCGTGTACGCGCTGCAGCAAGCCTTCCGCCGCCAGCTCCCGGAGATCGCGGCGTATCGAGTCCTCTGAGACGCTAAAGCGCTGGCTTAGCTCGCTGGACATCACCTGTTTTTCCGTTGCAAGTAGCGCCAGAATCTGCTGCTTGCGCTGTGAACTCAGCATAAAAAACGCCTTTGTTTTTTCTTGATGTTGCACGATTATGCATGATAGCGTGTTTTTTGTCACCTTCCTGAGGAAAAAACATGCAGCCGAAAATACGCCACCTGCGCGAACAGTTGTTATCCGATGACTGGTACACGCTAAAAAAATATACCTTTGAACAGCAGCGCGCCGACGGCAGCTGGCAAACGCAGAGCCGCGAAGCCTACGATCGCGGCAACGGCGCCGTTATCCTGCTCTACAACCGCGCCCGTAAAAGCGTGGTGCTGACCCGTCAGTTTCGCCTGCCGGTTTATATCAACGGCCATAGCGGCTATTTGATTGAGGCGGCGGCCGGCCTGCTCGACAACGCCTCGCCCGAGACGCGCATCCTGGCGGAGGCGGAAGAGGAGACCGGCTTTCGGGTCACGCATGCGGAGAAGGTGCTGGAAGCCTATATGAGCCCCGGATCCGTTACGGAAAAGCTCTACTTTTTCATCGCGGAATACCATGACGACGATCGGCACGGCAAGGGCGGCGGGCTGGCGGAAGAGGGCGAAGATATCGACGTGCTGGAGTGGCCTTTCGCCCGCGCGCTGGAAGCGATCCGCAGCGGCGAGATCGAAGATGCCAAAACCATTATTCTGCTGCAGCACCTGGCGCTCAGCGCCGTTTTTGAGAGGGAAAAGCCATGTTGATTTTGATCGCGTCCATACGCCGACAATAACGTGCGTCCTGGCGAACGCCTCGGACCTCGACCGACAGCCTGCCCGTCTTTGAGGCATAGCTAACAGCGGGGAGCGGGGAGCGGGGAGCGGGGAGCGGGGAACAGCGTAGCCGCCAGAAGGCGCGACGGCTACGCGTAATGAGGCAGGACTTAGTGGCGGATTTGCTGCAGGTCTTCTTCAGACAGGCCCGTCACTTTCATGACTGAAGGTATGTCCATACCGTTTTTCAGCAGGTTTCGAGCGATATTAAGGCTGGCCTCGCGCTCGCCAAGCTGCCGGCCCTGGGCCAGACCTTGTTCCAGTCCTTTTTTCAGGCCTATCTGCTCAAGCTGTTGTGCAAGGGTCATCAGTTCATCCTCATGCTGCGGCACGCGCTGTGCCAGTTCACGAATCATCGCTTTCGCGTCCGGCGTTTCGCCGGCCTGAAGCATATAGTTTACCAGCGCTATCACCTGCTGTCCGGTCATAAATTCCGTCAGCATTAGCGTGGCCAGCTGATCGAGCAGCCCGCGAAGATCGCGCTGGCGGATATGTTTTTGCAGCAGCGTCAGCGCCGCCATGCTGCGGTGCTGCATAATTTCTTCATCCGGAATGACGGTAACGTCCACCAGCGGAAAATTTCCGCCGTAAAGCGCTGCGGCCCGCTCTCGCTCGCTAAAGGAGTCGAGCCAGTTCATTGAGTAGGGATAAGGGCTGCGCTTGCCCTGGTAAAAGAGCACCGGGATCACCAGCGGCAGGGTTTTATGCCCGGCGTCAAGATGACGCTGCATTGCCGCCACGGCGTAGCGCATCAGCCGGAACGCCATATGCTTATCCGGCGAGCTCTGGTGCTCAATCAGGACATGCACATAGCCGTCGCCGCCACTGGTTTTCAGCGAGTAAAGCACGTCGCTGTAATAAGGGCGCAGGTCATCTTCGACGAAGCTGCCGGATTCCAGCTTCAGCGTCGAGAGATCGCAGATCGCCAGCAGCGCGGGCGGCAGATGCAGCGCCATAAAGTCGCGTGCCGTCTCAGGGTGCGAGAGAAAGGTTTTGAACACTGCGTCGTGCGGGGTCGGCGTACTGTTCTTGTGCATCCTCATGTGCCTTATGCCAGCTGAAATCCGTTGCGCGAATAGTACCACAAGGTCCGGCGCCCATCAGTACGCCATAGAGCCAGAACGGTTTGCTCATTACCTCGTCGCAAAAAAATTTTTCCGACAGCGAAACTTTTCGCCAGCGGCGAACGAACCTTTGATGACATCCTTCAGGCACGTCGCCTGATTGCCCACGGAGAAGAACGAGATGCGGATGAAAAACAACCTGAAAACACTGGCGGCCGCCACGCTGCTCGCCCTGAGCCTGCCTGCCGCCTCAGCGTTTGCCGCGCTGCAGGTCGGCGACAAGGCGCCCGATTTCAAACTCGACGCGGCGCTGGCCGGTAAAGCGACCACCTTCTCGTTGCAGCAGGCGCTGCAAAAAGGGCCGGTGGTGCTCTATTTCTTCCCGGCGGCCTTTAGCGCGGGCTGCACGCTGGAAGCGCACGATTTCGCCGAGGCGACTGACGAATTCAACAAGCAGGGCGCGACAGTCATCGGCGTGACCGCAGGCAACACCGACCAGATCGCGAAATTTTCCCAGCTCGAGTGTCGCGATAAATTTACCGTTGCGGCCGATCCCGGCGCCAGAGTGGCGGCAGAGTACAAAAGCACCATGGAATATAAAGGGAAGACCTTTTCCGATCGCACCTCTTACGTGATCGCTCCGGACGGAAAAATTCTGCTCAGCTATACCGACAAAAACCCAGATGCGCATATCCAGAAGGCGATGGACGCGGTGAAGAAATATCGTCAGGCCAATCCCGTCTGATCCCTGAACCAGGTGACATTATCATGCTGACCGCTATCGCCGCCGCGTTTCTTGGCGGCCTGATACTCAATCTAATGCCGTGCGTATTTCCGGTGATTTCGCTGAAGGCGCTGAGTCTGATCCGCCATCACGACAAACCGGCGCACGCGCGCGCCGAGGGGCTGGCGTTTTTGCTGGGCGTCGTCGCCACCATGCTGGCGCTGGTGACGGTGCTGCTGCTGGCGCGGGCGGGGGGCGCCTCGGTCGGCTGGGGTTTTCAGCTCCAGTCGCCGCTGGTGATCGCGCTGCTGATCCTGGTGATGCTGGCGTCAGCGCTCAATCTCTTCGGCCTGTTTGAAATTGGGCTTTCCCTGCAGCGGGCTGGCGAGATGGGTGGCGATCGTAGCGGCTTAGTGGGTTCGGCGCTCACTGGCGCGCTCGCTATCGTCGTGGCGACCCCGTGCAGTGCGCCCTTTATGGCCAGCGCCGTCGGCTATGCGCTAACGCAGCCGCCAGCCGTCAGCCTGGCGATCTTTCTCGCGCTGGCGCTGGGATTCGCCGCGCCCTTTACCCTGATCGCCTTCTTCCCGGTGCTGGCGCGCGTGCTGCCAGCGCCTGGTGCCTGGATGATTACGCTGAAACACGGACTGGCTTTCCCCATGCTCGGTGCCGTGGGCTGGCTAATCTGGGTGCTGGAACGCCAGGCGGGTTCGGCGGCGCTGGCGGCGATCCTCGCCTGCTGTCTGCTGCTCAGTTTTGCCGTCTGGTTATATGGCATGGCGCAAAAGCGCCGTATGATGGGTCGTCGCCACTGGGCGCTGCATCTGACGACAGCGGTTTTCCTGCTGCTGCTGGTGCCGCCGCTGTTTAATCTGAGAAGCGTTGCCGCGCCTGAAGAGAATGCCGGGCGCGCCGTAGCGGCGGCGGCCATCGCCTGGTCGCCGCAGAACGTCGATGCGATTAAAGGCCAGGGCAAGCCGGTACTGGTGAACTTTACCGCCGCCTGGTGCATTACCTGCCAGGTTAACGATCGCACCTCTTTATCGACTCAGGCGGTGAAAACGGCGATGGCGCGCACCGACACCATTTATATGGTCGCGGACTCCACGAAATATAATCCGGACGTCGAGCAGGCGCTCAGCGATTTTGGACGCGGCGGGCTGCCGCTCTATGTGGTCTATCCGGCAAACGGCGGGAAGCCGGTAGTGCTGCCGCAGGTGCTGACGCCAGGCATCGTGATTTCAGCGCTTGAACAGGCCGCTGAAAGCGGAAAGAAAACGTGAACGGGTGAATGATTGATTAATCTCTTAGCCGAACGGATGGTTCAGCCTTTAAGCGCGGACAATGCCCGCCACTGACGCGCGCGCTCAGCACTGGCCCCTGTTAATGGCCCGCGCGCAGGCTGGCGATAAAGCTGCCTATAACCAGCTTTTGAAAGCGATGGTGCCCGCCATCCGTGCCCTGGTGCGCAAAAAGATCGCCGACGAAGCGCTGGTTGAAGATGTGGTTCAGGAGACGCTGCTGGCGATACATCGGGTGCGCCACACCTACGATCCGC
This sequence comes from Pantoea phyllosphaerae, assembly GCF_051025595.1. Classification (NCBI taxonomy): domain Bacteria; kingdom Pseudomonadati; phylum Pseudomonadota; class Gammaproteobacteria; order Enterobacterales; family Erwiniaceae; genus Pantoea; species Pantoea phyllosphaerae. The sequence continues at coordinate 29,852 of NZ_JBPFDE010000012.1, read as the reverse complement.
GCCGTCCCTTGCTGCCCTGGGTAGCGGCCATCGCTTCGGCCAGGGCGATTGATGCCCTGCGTCAGCGCGGCCGCCAGCATGAAGTGCAGGACGATGACGCCCTTCAGCGTCAGACGACGGAAGTGAACGAGGCCGATGGAGGCCAGGATGCGCTGAACGACCGTTTAGGCGCGCTGCCGGCGCGCCAGCGACAGATTGTCGAGTCCGTTCACCTGCGCGAACAGAGCCTGGCCCAGGCGGCGGCCGAGGCCAATCTTTCGCTGTCTGCGGTCAAATCGCTTTTGCACCGCGCAATGCTCAACCTGCGTAAATCTGGAAGTGGCAAGCATGAGAAATCATGACCAACTTATCGATCGGCTCAGCGCGTCAGCGCAGCCGGTCAGACGCGTCTGGCCAACGGCATGGCGCGTCACCGGCTGGATCGCGGCGGCGCTGCCCTGCGGCGTGCTCGGCAGCTGGGCGCTGCACAGCCGCTACACCGACTGGTCACAGCCCGGCGCGCCGCTGGCGATAGCGGCCTTGCTGTTGTCTTTTATGCTGGGCGTCGGCGCTATCGCCGGGGCCTTTACCCTTAGCCTGGCGGGGCGGAAGCCGCCGGCGCTGCGCTATCTGTTTTTGCTGGCGCTGGCGTGGCTGGTGCTTAACCTCGGCAACATGAGCGCCGCGCCCGCAGGCGCAGGGCGCTTTGGCGAAGGTATACACTGCTATCTCTTTATGCTGTGCGCGGGCCTGCCGATGATGGCGATCTCAGTGTTCAGCCTCTATCGTACCCGCGCGATCTTTCCGATAAAAAGCCTGTCGCTGGCGGGATGCGGCATCGCTTTTATGTCGTCAATGCTGCTGTCACTCTGCCACGACACCCAGCTGCATATGATCGATTTTTTCATGCACCTGGCCGCAGGCCTGACGCTGGTTGCGCTCACGGTGGCAACGGGACGTCGCTGGGTCCGCCTGGAAGGTGACGCACGTCTCTGACCCATGCGGACCTGCTGTTCGTCACCGCGCCAGCGCATAAATGGCATCGAGGTTCTCCTTAAAGCGAGCCGGATTATGGTGCATCTCGATTCGCTGTATGGCGTTTTTAGAACGGGAGAGAACAGACGCCCGATCCGCCAGGATCGCCAGCACCTGCGCTTTCAGCTGGTCCACCATCAGACGCCTCAATGCTAATTTATCCTCGACCGACGCCACGGTAAGTTCGAACATCGCGTTCAGGGGACAGGTAATGGTCCAGCCTGCAGCATCCGGGTTTATTTCGGGCAGCGCGCGCACATTAGTGGTGATAACGGGACAGCCGCACGCCTGCATTTCCAGAACGGAAAAGCCATAGGTATCTTGCCAGCTAGGCAACAGGCCGACATGGGCGCGCTTAAATAACGCGATAAGCTCGCTATTAGGTCTGGACGTAGCCTGAGTGAAAATATTATATCGCGTTAGCGATTGTTCAATTTCTCTGTAAAAAGAGGCCTCATCCTGATATTTGCCATGGGCGAAGTTGATTCTATTGTTAAGATCGCCTGTTATATTCACCTCAACGGTTTCGGCGTTAATTAACCCTTCTTCAGCCAGTTCGCTGAAAGCGAGCACCACTTCGGCGCCGCCTTTGCGATAAAACTCATTACCTACAAAGGTAAAAATTAGCTTTTTGTCAGGCGCATCGCGTACTCCGTCATAAAGCACCGGCTGCGGGGGATGCAGCCGGTGCATTTTAGGGAGGATTGCTGCCGCCTCTTCGGGAAAGGCTTCCAGCAGTTTTAGCTGAATCTGTCTTGCGGCTTCTGACATCGCCACGATCGCCACACACTGCGGCGCGGCGACCAGCTTAAGCGCTTTTTTCAGTTCTGGGTTGGCGAGTTTGGGTATGCCTGGTACCGGCAAAACGCGTGGCAGTTCGGTTTCAAAGGTGGCGACCCAGCGCTGTCGGGTCTGGGCAACCTCGTTAAACAGATGAATTACCTGCGTATCCGCTGGCATAAGAAAACGGAAGGGCCAGAAGATAAATACTTTATTGGCACGCGCCAGCGTCTGTCTTATTTTATTAATGTAGAGCCATATATTTTTATAACGAAAATCAAGGTAGGTATACTGCTCGTTAACGATGATGTTTCTTTTTTCCGGGTAGCCGCGCCCGCTCACTATTATCTTCATATAAGCCCCTGATGAAAATCCGGAAGCAACAGGTGATACGCTGAAAAAGGATCAGACTAGCTGATTATATAATCCTGACCGTTTTAATTCCGCCACCGAACGGCGCAAAGCGTGCATTATAGGAAAATTCCTTTTTTGATTTAAATTACTTAATATTTATTTCTTCCTCACCGCCTTATCACTTTTTTTCATCAGTTAATCCAGCTTCAGCATTTGTCATCTTTAGTTACATCGGGAGGCGATTTATTACTTCTTACTTAACGAAAATGCATTTATTTATTAATTAATATTTTTTATGCGTATTAGCGCGGATAGCAGCGTAGGAGATCGTTTAGCTGGCCGGTGAACCCCGTTTTTTACGCATCCTCGCTTTCCGTGCCAGGCTTAAACGAAACGGGATGTTATCTCAACGATCCTGAACTTATTGACGAGGACGTGTATGACGCTGCGATCGCTTCAGGCGCTCTGTCTGGTAAATTTCTTTATGGCGGACGTGCGGGACGGACTGGGCCCGTTTTTAGGCATCTTCCTCACCGAGCATCACTGGCGAGCGGATGATATCGGCTGGGTGATGTCCGCCGGCGGTCTGGCGGGTTTATTCGCCACCCTTCCCGCCGGGCTGATCACCGATGCGACTCGCTATAAACGCCTGCTGCTGATTGCCGGATCGCTGGTGATTACCTTATCGACGCTGCTGCTCTGGTATTTCCCCGAGTCATGGGTGACGCTCTGTTCCCAGATCCTCACTGGACTCGCGGCAGCTTTTATCGCACCTGTACTGACCGGCATGACGCTTGGCCTGACCGGCCCGGACGGATTCAGCCGCCAGATGGGCCGCAATGAAGCCTTTAACCACGGCGGTAATATGACGGCGGCAATTATCGCCGGGATCGCCGTCGCTTACTGGGGAACGGGCGGGGTCTTTGTTCTCATGACCGCCATGGCGCTCTGCGCGGCACTTTCCGTCTTTGCTATCCGACCTGACGACATAGACGATCGCCTTGCGCGCGGATTAGGCAACGACCACAATCAGCTCGGGCTGCCAGGGCTATCGGTCATTCTACGCACTCCCGCCATTATTTTTACCGGCTTAACGCTGCTGCTGTTCCATCTCAGCAATGCCGCGCTGCTGCCGATGCTGAGCATGCGCGCCGCCGCGACCCATGCCGGGACGATGCCAGCCGGCGTTTATGCAGCCGCCACCGTGGTGATTTCGCAGTGCGTGATGATCCCGGTCGCCCTGTTTGCCGCCAGCCGCGCGCAGAAGTCGGGCTATTCAATGCTGATCACGGCCGCGCTGCTGGTCTTGCCGCTGCGTGCCGCCATCGCGTCGGCTTATCCCGGCGCTTATGCAATGATACCGGTTCAGATACTCGACGGTCTGGCGGCTGGCCTGCTGGGTGTGGCGGTGCCGGGCTATATTGTCAGCGTGCTGGCAGGAAGCGGGCATACCAATGCAGGACAGGGAGCCATTATGCTGATGCAAGGGGCGGGCGCAGCAATGAGCCCGGCGCTGGCGGGCACCATTGCCGCGCGTTACTCCTACAGCACGGCATTCGCGGTGCTCGGCGTTATCGCCCTGACGGCGCTGGCTATCTGGTGGGCAAGCAGCCGGTTCGAGCGGAGAAGCACCCATGCTGAACCTGAAGGAGGTCAATGATGCGCGTCTTCAAAGGGAACAAACAGTCGCTGCCGGTACGTTATTGTAAAAACTGCAAAAAACCGATGACATGGCGTAAAAAATGGGAGAAATGCTGGGATCAGGTGCAGTACTGCTCCGAACGCTGTCGCCGGGAAGCAAAGCGCGGCACAGGCGTTAGCCAGGAGTGACGCAAGGAAGCCTAATGGTAACTTTTCACGTGAAAATGCAACGATTCATCAACAGGGAGGCAACGCGAAGGGTGTTGCCCTCCACGCGCATGACATTGCGACTATGCTCATCGGGTTGCTTGTCGGCAATGTGCTGTTAATTCTTATGAGGATGGAATTCAGATGCGTAAACTGTCGTGTTTAGTGATCACTTTGGGCCTGCTGATGTCGGTCGCCTCTCAGGCTGAAGCAAAAGGCTGCCTCAAAGGCGCAGCGGTTGGCGGCGTGGCCGGGCATATCAAAGATCATGCTGTCGCGGGTGCGGCGGCGGGCTGCGCCGTAGGCCATCACATGGCCCATAAAAAAGAGAAAAAGGACGCAGAGAAGAATCAGCAGCAGGCGCAGTAAGCTGGCTTTCAGGGCTGCAGGTGCAGCCCTGAAGTCGCCGCACAGGCAAGGCCGGAAGCGCTGAACGGCGCTGTGAGCCATCAGGCGCAATGGAACAACGAATCAGGCGGGGCATTGCACGAGAAATGGCAGGAACAGATGCAGGGAAAGTATAAAACGCCAGATTTAATTTAACATAATTTGTATTTTACGAACTAAGGCTGCAGGGGCAATCAGCCTGCACGATTTGAGCCAGGCACTCCTCCTGCACACGGGGTATCCAATATTGGTCGCCAGTGACAATATTCAGCAGGCCCAGTGCGTCCCTTGGATACCGGCTTTACCTGCCCGACTCGGCAAAAACAGATAATAAAAGGCTCAATTAGCAAACACTTTTTTTAACAACCAGGCGCTGAATAAATTTTCCTAAAAGGCACAGATTGTCGAAAGCGTTAAAAGAATTTACTTACTATGTTCCATGAAAACATAATTAATTCAACAAGATTAAGGGAGCCAGCTCAACTTACCGCATGTCGAGCCGGGAATCTATTTATGGCCGTTGAACGCGCCAAATTCCTGCAGCCTGTGATAAACAGCGTCATTGTCTTATTTGAGATTTATTGTTTTAAAGCTATCGATTCAGAATGAACTTCCCCAGAAGTCTTCTCGGGAAACAGCTTCCGCAGTAGAAAAAATATCTTTTCTCACAAAGGAGTACGCTCATGGCTTTTGTAACGACTCACGACGGCGTAAATATCTATTTCAAAGACTGGGGCGCTAAAGAGGCCCAGCCCGTGGTTTTCCATCACGGATGGCCATTAAGCTCGGACGACTGGGACAACCAGATGCTGTTCTTTCTGGCAAAAGGCTTTCGTGTTATTGGTATCGATCGTCGTGGGCATGGACGTTCGGATCAGGTTAGTGAAGGCCATGATATGGATCACTATGCAGCTGATGTGTCTGCGGTGGTGGAACATCTGGATCTCCGCAACGCGGTTCATATTGGCCACTCTACCGGTGGTGGTCAGGTGGCTCGTTACGTGGCGAAATATGGCCAGCCGCAGAAGCGCGTGGCGAAAGCTGTACTGATAAGCGCGGTACCGCCGCTTATGCTGAAAACCGCAGATAACCCTGAGGGAACGCCGATTGAGGTTTTTGATAGCTTCCGTTCAGGCCTGGCGGCCAATCGTGCTCAGTTCTACCTCGATGTGGCATCAGGCCCGTTTTACGGTTTTAACCGTGAAGGGGCGCAGGTTTCACAGGGCACAATTCAAAACTGGTGGCGTCAGGGGATGACAGGTAGCGCTCGGGCGCACTATGAAGGCATCAAGGCCTTCTCTGAAACCGACCAGACCGAAGATTTGAAAGCCATTACTGTACCTACGCTGGTCATGCAGGGTGATGACGATCAGGTCGTACCCTATAAAGCGGCTGCCGTGCTACAGAATGAATTGCTGGTTAACAGCGAACTGAAAATTTATCCTGGCTATCCACACGGCATGCATACCACCCATGCAGATGTGATTAATGCCGACCTGCTTGCCTTTATTCGCAAGTAATCGCCTGCCTGAGTTTTATGCTGAATGCAGGTACCCGCCCGGACAGGATCCGGGCGGGTACCCTGCTCAGGGCTGTTCATCATGAAACCGCCATCGCCGCATACGGCAATCACTGGCCGATCCGGATAAACCAGATGAGCGGCCATTGCTGACGGCAGAACCGCCCCCATGGTTGCCAGGGCGTTGTCGAGCATTGTCCAGGGCTACAATGCCCTGGAACGGCATGGCACGACGAATATCGGCCACCAGGCGCTGTGCGATACCGTTCAGCGCGTTGCCGATCCGGCAGACGGCGTCTGCGATATCACCAATCACTTCGGTCTGCGGAAAGGCACGGTGTGGACTGAGAAAAATTAGGGCCCTCCCCGCGTCAAATTCGCTAGAAACTTTAATTTACTGCCTGGCTGTGAAATCTCTCACGGTTCGCGTCAGGGCTGAACCTCATTATTTTGTGTATTCTTTTTTAAAAACCATTGACTGAGTAGAACGTGGGTTCTACCTTTAGCGCATGAACAAGAAAACAACGAATACACGGGAAAAAATCCTGCAAACTGCCGAGCAGCTTATCTACCAGAACGGGATCCACGCAATGGGCATGGACCTTCTGGTTAAGACCTCAGGCGTCGCCAGGAAGAGTATTTATCGCCATTTCGCGAACAAGGAGGACGTGGCGTCGGCCGCACTCACTGAGCGCGACGAACGGTGGATGCAATGGTTCAGGAGAGAGTCTGATAAAGGCGAGACGCCTCAGGATCGTATTCTGAACATGTTCACCGTTCTGAAAGGCTGGTTTGAGTCCGACGGGTTCAGGGGTTGCGCGTTTATCAACACTGCCGGGGAGGTTGGCGATCCTGAAGATCCTGTCCGGCGAATAGCGAAGATGCACAAGCAAAAGCTGCTGGATTACATTCTTGAAGTGTCCGGCCAGCTGGGCGTCGAGGAGCCGGAGCTTCTGGCAAGTCAGCTGTTGATTCTGCTAGAGGGCGCAATCACAACGTCATACGTGATGGGCGACTGGAGTGCCGCAGATAAGGCGCGGGACATTGCGAAAATGATGCTGGAACAGGCCTTACACGCGAAGTAAACGTCGCAAGCTATTTTTAACCCGGGCGCAATGCCCGGGGATCTTGCCGGCAGGTTGCACGCTGAACCGGAATTCCTGCAGCCCTATATGATCACCCTCCACGTGACGCGTTTCTACCATGCGGTTGTCTCTTACAACGCGTATCTTGATGTGCATATCAGTGGCATCCCTCGTCAGCTTTGACCTTTCCGCAGAATACGTAGCAACTTCTGAAAGAGTATTTCCTCATAAGTCATCATTGAAAATTTTTTTTATAGCCGCGACGGAAAGCGTCAACTTCAAATCTAAAAAACAAATAATAAGCAGACATCAATTTCCCGACAGAAAATTAAAATTCGCCCCTGCCTCAGAACGTCGTCGGAGGCGAAAACTGACGTTAAAAAACACGCCAGCTGAGATAGCTAACGGCGTAGCGCATCAATATTATGACAAACTGAGGGTGACCATGATACGACCATGCAGGCTTCTGGCAGTCGTTATCCACCTGTTAAATCGACAGCAAAAAAATGCCATGGGAAAACCCTAAAAGAATCCCGGCAGTTCACTTTATACTTTTATAAATAAAAAGATGAAGAGGCGACATTTACGGCATTCACACACTAATAACTGTATGCCAATGAAAAGTATAAATAATTTTCTGCTAACCCTCTTTTTTCAGCAGTAGATTCGTACATAACGTTCAGTCAATCAGCACTGTGACAGAGCTTGCTTTACCACGAGAGAAATCTGTCCGGTGTGAAAAGCGAAGGTGGCTTTATTATTTCTCATACAAATATCCCTCAATAAATCTGCATACCTATGCGCCACTTAATAACCTGCAAAGAAGATGATAACAGAAAATTTTATGACGGGCCTCGACATCTGAGGCATCAGGCCGCCGCTCTTTTATCCTACTTTAACTCACGGTGTATAGACTCTGCAAAATTCAATCGTCAGAAAGCAGAATTCGTATAAGAACATACCAAAGGCAGAATCCGTATAAAGTTTCGCTAAGTTTTCCTGCAAAACTGGCTTATTCAAAGCCCGTTTAGCGCTCGCGCTTTCTGGAGGGCTTAACGCCATTTGTGATAAATAAAAACGCTATCGAAAAAATTGTTAAGCCTTCACTTTGGCTCGAGTAATCCGGTTTACCCCGCGGCTTTGTATTTTGCTCCACGCGGTATAACAGGGTTATATGCTGAGTGATTGCCCGGCATTGAAGATAATTACGAACAAACTTAGCTGGTTTTTAATCCCTTCAAAACAAGTAATTAAGTGAATTTTTTACCACGTAACGGCAGCCCTCAGAATACTTTGTCGGAAAAAATTGTTGACGATGTAGAACGATCGTTCTACCTTTAGGCCACAGACAGGACACGCGGCGATACCGGCAAAGCATTCCGGCATCTGCAGGGCCGTTACTGACCAGAACTGAGAACGGCATTAACGCCAGCAGCGTGGGCTTTTCTGTCGAAACCTCAGGGATTGCAACGGTTTTGCTGTAACGGGGCCCTCGCCGGGGCCTGCACAACCAAAACAATTTTTACCCAAAACGAAATTTACAGGAGTCTTACTATGACCGATTCACAAGTACGTCCACCGCTGCCTCCTTTCACTCTGGAAACGGCAATTGAGAAAGTGCGCCTGGCTGAAGATGGCTGGAACAGCCGCGATGCTGCCAAAGTCTCACTGGCTTACTCGCTGGATACCAAATGGCGTAACCGTGCTGAGTTCGCTAATAACCGCGAAGAAGCCCAGGTCTTCCTGGACCGCAAGTGGAAAAAGGAACATGAGTATCGCCTGATCAAAGAACTGTGGGCGTTCGGCGGTAACCGCATCGCGGTCCGTTATGCTTATGAATGGCACGACGACTCTGGCAACTGGTTCCGCTCTTACGGTAACGAGAACTGGGAATTTGAGGCCGATGGCCTGATGAAGCGTCGCTTCGCCTGTATTAACGACATGCCCATCAAAGAGAGCGATCGCAAGTTCTTCTGGCCACTGGGTCGCCGTCCGGACGACCACCCGAGCCTGTCCGATCTGGGTTTGTAGGTCGCTCACCCGCGTAAGGCCCGCGACCGCTGTTTTAGCCGGGCCTTTTCTCAACCAGCCAATGTAAAAAAATAAGCGGGTTGTGGCGGGGAAACCCTTTCCGTTTTGCCGGTGCGCATACTTGCCCGGGCAATGAAGCCTCCACATGAATAGTGCGCTATGTAATAGCACGATATTAAAAGGACCCTGTTATGAAGCTTAAATCCCTGTTGCTGACTGCCACAATGGCGGCCGTCTCAGCCAACAGCTTTGCCGATGCATCTCAACCAGAGCGTCACGTGCAGGCATTCCTGAAGGCGCTGAACGGCGCGGGCGGCAAGCCGATTGAGCAGCTCTCTCCGCAGGATGCACGTCAGGTGCTGATCAATGCTCAGAAAGGCGCGAAACTGCCCGCCGCTGACGTCACCGAAAAAACGATTAACGTCGATGGCGGGACAATCAAACTCAACATCGTGAAGCCGCATAACGCGCAGGGCACCCTGCCCGTGTTTATGTTCTTCCATGGCGGCGGCTGGATCCTGGGCGATTTTGCGACGCACGAGCGCCTCGTGCGTGACCTTGTCAGTGAGTCCGGCGCGGCGGCCGTTTTAGTGAACTACACCCCATCGCCGGAAGCGCATTTCCCGGTGGCAATTCATCAGGCTTATGCAGCGACCCGCTGGGTAGCAGAACACGGAAAAGAGATTGGCGTTGATGGCAAGCGTATGGCGCTGGTCGGCAACAGCGTTGGCGGCAATATGGTTGCGGCCGTAGCCCTTCAGGCTAAACAGCATAAAGCGCCAGCTATACGCTATGAGGTGATGCTGTGGCCTGTCACTGACGCGCATTTCAATACCGGCTCTTATAACCAGTATGAAAACGGGTATTTCCTCTCTCGTAACATGATGAAGTGGTTCTGGGATGCCTACACCACCAAAGAAAGCGATCGCAACAACATTCTGGCTTCGCCGCTGCGCGCCACTCCCGAGCAGCTGAAGGGACTGCCGCCAACGCTGATCCAGACTGCCGAACTTGATGTGCTGCGCGATGAAGGTGAGGCGTATGGCCGCAAGCTTGATGCCGCTGGCGTTGACGTAACGGTCACCCGCTATAACGGCCTGATCCATGATTATGGCCTGCTGAACGCGCTGAGTGATGTGCCTGCCGTACGCGTCGCGCTTAGCCAGGCTGCCTGCGGGATTAAAGAACATCTGAAATAACCGCTATATAGCTGGCCGCAGAAGTCGCCGCGGAGCTGAGTGTAAAATAACCGTCAGGTAACCTTGTGGAAGGGGCATCCGGCTATCTTCCCGAGGCGTAAGTTTCTAGCGGCTGCGGGGAAGCGGCTCAGGCTGACGGCAACGATGAGGAGAACCAGCGCAACGGCACTATGCGGATTCGCGTACGACAAGTTCGCCGCTCAGCAAGATGCGCTGCGCAGGCAAGCCAGGATCCCTGATGCTGCTGACGATCAGCTCTACCGCCTGCCGTCCGGTTTCCTCGCTCGCGGATGAGACGTAGGTTAAGGAGGGAGAGGTAAGATTGACCTGTAGCATATCCTCAAAGCCAACCAGAGCGACCTGCTGCGTCAGGAAGAGATCCTTGCCCAGCGTGCGCCCGACCTGCTGAATGCCGTTAAGGCAGCCAATCAGCGCCGTCGACGAATGACAGAGCAACGCGGTGAGGGTGTTGTTTTTTTCCAGCAGGTGGCGCGTTGCCTGGCTCGCCGCAGAGGTATCGTCGCTGCAGGCTGGTGCAAACTCCTCCTTTGGCACAATACCGTGTTGCATCAGGCTGGCCCGCAGCCCCTGTAGCCGCTGCGTGCGCAGCAGCGAATCCGCCTCACCGCCGATATAACCGATATTACGATGGCCGCGCTCCAGCAGATAGCGCGTCGCCAGCGCCGCCGCCTGCCGATTGTCGCGCATCACCAGGTTGCACGTTTCGCTGATTAGCGTCTGGGAGACCACCACGAACGGCAAGGGGCAGCGTCGCAGCCCCTCCGGCACGGTGGGATTAACGGTATCGGACGTCAGGTAGATAATGCCCGCGACGCCCTGCTGCTTGAACGAAAGCAGGCAGCGTTCCAGGCTCGCCTCATCATCGTGCGGCTGCCCGAGAAAAAGCATAAATCCCTTTCTCTCAAGCTCCTTAACCACGCTCGCCATGACTTTAACGGTATAGCTGTCGCTGAAGTCGCAGAGGATAAGCCCTATCAGGTTAGAGGTGCTGGCGCGCAGGTTGGCGGCAGCGACGTTATGCACGTAACCCAGCCGCTGGATAGCGGCCTGAACTTTTTCAATCGTCGCATCGGAAATTTTGCCTTTCTGCCGTAAAACCAGCGAAACGGTCGAGACCGATACGCCAGCCTCTTTAGCCACATCGATGATGCTGACTTTTTTCAAACCTGCTCCTGATATCAATCCGATCCATTATTCCAGCGTGCTCCCGCCGAAGCCGGAGAGAGCCGCTGCCTGCTATCTGGCCATCATGGTCGACATCGTCCGCGCGATAAACTGCGCGCGGGCGCCGAAAATAACCTGAATGCCCGTCTCTCCGACAAAGACCACGCCGCGCGCGCCGACGCCGTTAAGGCCATCCTTATCGACCAGCTCGCTTTTCACCACCTCCAGCCGCAAACGGGTGATGCAGGATCCGACAGTATTGATATTTTGCGCCCCGCCAAGCAAGCCGATAATTTCGGTCGCGATCTCGTTATCCGATTTATCGTTGATGTTGGCCGTCACAAGGGCGCGGCCCGGCGTTTTAACATCAAAGCGCCGGATAACATAGCGGAAAGTAAAGTAGTAAATCAGCCCCATCGGCACGCCGATAATAACGGCGTTGAGGAAGTTGGTCTGGTAGCCGTTAAACGAGGGCAGAATGCCGAATGAGAGATAGTCGATAAAGCCAGCGGAAAAAGATTTAGCGATATGCGCATGCATCAGATACATCATCATGTAGGCGAGGCCTGCCATGATGGCGTTAAACACGTAGAGGATCGGCGCGACAAAAATAAAGGTGAACTCAACCGGTTCGGTTATCCCCGTCAGGAAGCAGGTGAGCGCGGCGGAGAAGAGGATACCAGCGGCGATTTTTTTATTGGCCGTTTGCGCTTCGTGATACATCGCCAGGCAGGCGGCAGGCAATGCAAAGAGCATCAGCGGGAACTCGCCCTGCATAAACTTACCGGCGTTCTGATAGGAGTCGCTGCTAAAGGATTTAACGCCCTCTTCCAGCATCTTAAACCAGATTGTCTGATCGCCGTGGATCACCTGGCCGGCGTGCGTGGTGTAATCGCCGAACGAATACCAGAAAGAGGGGTACCAGATATGATGAAGCCCGAGCGGAATCAACGCGCGCTCCACTAAACCGAAAATAAAGGTAGAGGCCGCCTGATTATCGCCGTTCACTACGACCGAAAGCGCATCGATGCCCGACTGGATATGCTGCCAGACAGAGGGCAGCAGCAGCCCCATCAGAAAGGATAAGCAGGCCGTGGCGATAGCGACGAAGCGCTTGCCGGAAAAGAAGCCGAGGAACTCAGGCAGCTGCAGCGTGTGAAAGCGGTTATAACACCAGGCGGCGAGAATGCCGCAGAGCAGGCCGCCAAACACCCCCATTTGCAGTGTGGGAATGCCGACCACCATGGCATATTTCCCCCCTTGCGACGCCATCTCCGGGGTAATCCCCATCACCGTGCCGATAGTGATATTGGTAATAAAAACCGAGACGGCGGCGGAGAGCGCCGCAATGCCTGACTCAGACGCCAGCCCAACGGCGGAGCCGATGGCGAACAGCATCGGCAGGTTATCGAAGATAACGCCGCCGGCGTTCATCATCAGCGGCAGATGGAATTTGTCGCCGAATGCCAGCAGCAGGCCAGCGGCTGGCAACAGCGAGATAGGCAGCATCAGCGCGCGGCCAATCATCGATAGTTTAGATAATGACTTTATCAATCCTGAGAACAGGCTCATGCTGCTTTCCCCGATTTAGGACTCTGAATGACACTTTTTAGGTGCTGTTATAAGGAGTAGAACGTTCTACTAGAACGTTCTACTCATCATTCGAGAAGCGTGCTCAACAGGCAACTGATATTTGCCGTTCAGCCAGAGGATTTACTGATATTTTTGAAGTGGATCGTAAAAGCGTCTCCTTTCCCATCGCGGTGCTTCAGGTGCAAAATGGCACGGCGGCTGAAGAGCAAAAGAGTGCCCCGTCTGGATGCCGCGCTGAGGCTGCTGGCCACCCTCCCCGCTTATGCGGTTTTCTCTTCAGGATTGACCGAGCGGCGAGCCACCCGTTAAGCGGTGGTTTAAGTTAACGGGCGTAAAACGTAGCCCGCCTGACGGGCGAAAAGGTGAGTGCGCGTCGCAGCAACCGCCGCCTATACTCTGACAAACTGTTTTTAGCGAGGTGGCAAACCGTGTCTGCCCGATTGTTATTTCTGTTATGGCTGCTGTCGGCGGCTATGCCTGCGGCGGTAAACGCCAGCGAAATTAACCTTTACTCCATTAATACCGGATCTTTTGTTTACCATATTATCGGCAACCACGGTCTCTACACCGAGAAGTTTGATAATCAGTTCTTTTCCGCCGAAAGGCGATTTTCCGACGACTCGCCCTACAGCCTGCTGGCCGGCACGCTGAAAAATAGCTATGGACATCGCTGCATCGCGCTGGGGGTACGCAGGGACTGGGTCGCTGAACAGGGATGGGCATTTAAAGGCGTTTACGGCTATACCGGCGAATTTTTTGCGGACGCCTTTAGCCACTGCGGAGACGAGGGCGTTTATCACTCCTTTAAAAACGCCACCGGCGTCGGCTTCGCGCCCTATATCTACCATGCGGTTCAGTACAACTTCACAGATTACTTCGGCGTTGAAAGCGGGATTATCTTTCCCTCGGTGTTTGTGATCAGCGTGCAGTGGAGCTTCAGATAGGCGAAAAACCCGCACGCGGCGGGGTATATTGCGGCATCAAACCAGATGCAGTTTTATTTTCCCCGAGGCGATTGCCGACCTGCGCCGCACATATTCACCCGGCCGTACAGCAGCCGCCCAGCCGTCGGGAAACTGCCCGCCGCCAGAAATAAGGCACGGCTTCTGTTTTCATCGCCATTGCTGATGAGCGCGTCACTGGATGCCGTCGCCAGAAGATTAATTAGCCGCACGCCGCTGAAGGCGTAATCAATTTTTTCATCACCCGCAGCCATTGCTCTTCATCATCCACAAACTCCCGCCGTATTCTCCCTGGCGTATAGCCGGTGAGATTTCTGACGGTGCGGGTAAATGAGGCCTGACAGTTGAAGCCATTTTCAACGGCAATATCCAGAATCGACCGGTTGGTATGCCTCAGCGTCCAGCTGGCGTTGATCACGCGGCGCACGCGAACGTAGGTGTAGATATTCAGGCCGGTGAGCTGGGCGAACTTGCGTTGAAAATGCCAGATTGAGTAGCCGCTCCTGCTGCAGATGCGTTTTACAGAGAGCGTCTCCTCCAGATGGATTTCAATCCACGCAATCATCTCCTCAATCACCGCAAACACCGCGCGGTCGCGGGATCGTAATGGCGCCCCTGCCCCGCCATCGATCCGGCGCGCTTTTCCCTCCGGGAGAGTGGCGGGAATATGCAGGTTCAGCACCACCCGGCTCTGACTTATTGCAAGATCAAGTCGGGGCAGGACGTCGCTAAAGCTCTGGCGATAAATCCGAGGTTTCACTGAAGGATGAAGCGCTGCCGTTTGTAACATAGTCAGACCTTATGCAGAGAGTGAATACCCAGAGCCGCTTGCTGTAACCCGCAAGCGGCAGCCAAACCCGGCTGCTTTTTAATGCTGCGCGCGCACGCCACCTGGCTTGCCTGGCGAGGCGGACTGAATCAGCCCCGGTTTACCGGCGATGGGCTGAGGCGAGACGCGCAACAGCCAGTCCGGCGCGTTTTTCAGACGCCGGGAATTGAGTGCTTATATTCCGGCGTGGTAATGCTCAGCCCGTCAGCCTTTAAAATGCGATCTGCCATCGTCAGATATTTTACTTTCATTTATTCCTCTTATGGGAAGCTGCTATTTCCTGCACAACCCCCGCGAAATAACAATATAAACCTGTAGCCGGTGAGGAGTCGCCAGCTGAACCGCTCTTCAGCCTGAATATCGTGGATGCATTCATTAAAAACATCTTTACCTGATTTTAAAATCCCTGTTTTTTGCAACAGAGCTAACGTCTGAACAATATATGGCGACAATTATCCGGGGTCGCGGCAGGAAGAGAAAGTTATACAAAGGGATAGTTATACCAACAGATAGGTATACTAAAGGATAATTGCCAGAACGATACGCAAGACAAACAAAGCAAATGGGCTATTACCGCCCCATAAAACGCTGTATTTAAGGCGTGTCTCTGCGTTTCCTACTGACTGAGAACGAAATTGCGTCGTGTACAAAAACCGTTTTGCTACTGATTTAAGGTGGGTTAAGGCGTTCTGTTTCACCCTGTCCGCCAGCAAATCGCCTGACCGGTTTTACGCATACAGGCCTTATTCAACTTTTTTGATTTATTAGAACAGGATATGTCGATGTTAACCCGTATAGAGGTGGCGTAGTATCGGCTGCAACCTGTCGCAGGGTGACAATGATGATTATATATTTATAAACGATGCGCCTCCGCGCGCCGTAATGGAGGAAGAACCGGTGAATTATCTTAAAAACGCTTTGGTGCTGGCGCTGGTCGCACTGTTCCTGATCGCTATGCGCCGCCGCGCCAGACCCGCTGAATAAACAGGCTAAGAAGGGCGTGCACTTCTGCAACAGGAAAAGTCTGTAAATGCGCCGCGATGGCACTGCGGCGAGCTGGATTAATTGGGCTGATATATAGACGACTATGCTAAACGTCTTAAAGAATAAAGCGCGGCGTTAAATAAACGGCTTTACCCATAAGAATTGATGATTTCAATAGCGCTTATTTCAGGCTATATTAAATCGCCTGCAAAATCAGAACGCATAAGCGTCAGAATGAGTATTTATGGATAAAACAGTTTATATCGTTGATGATGAAGAATCGGTCATTGGCGCGCTGCAGAATCTCCTTGGCTCCGAAGGGTACCAGGTTTCACCATTCCTCTCTCCGTCTGATTTTCTCACTCAGGCAGATTACCTTACCCCCAGCTGCCTGATTGTCGATCTGAATATGCCCGGATTTGACGGCTTCGACGTTTCGCAGCATCTGACGGAGCGTGGTTATTCGATTCCCACCATCTTTCTTACCGGCTATGGCACCATCCCCATTACCGTCAGGGCGATGAAGGCGGGCGCCTTTGAATTTCTTACCAAGCCCGTGATGCCCGATGAGTTGCTGAGGGTGGTGGCGGAAGCGCTGGCGCTGTCGGAGAAAAGCGCGGCGGCGTCGCAGGAAAAACGCGCCATTACCATGCGCTACTCGTCGCTGACCCCGCGAGAGAGAGAGTTAATGCAGTACGTGGTGCGCGGCCTGCTCAACAAACAGATTGCCGCAGAGATGGGGATCAGCGAAATCACGGCGAAGGTGCATAAGCGCAGGGTCATGGAAAAAATGGAGGTCCGAACCGTGTCTGATCTGGTCAGGGCGGCGGAGAAGCTGGCCATCCTGAACGAAAGCTAGTCGCGCCTGCCCTGTTGAGCGGTATGCGGCAGCGCGCTCCCGCCGATCCGGCGGGAGCGTTTTCATCACCTAGCGGTGCGCTCCACGGGCAGCGTGAACCAGAACAGGCACCCGCCTTCCGGACGGTTCTCGGCCTGTAGCTCGCCGCCGTGACGCCTGATGATTTCGTTGCTGATGGTCAGCCCCATTCCCATCCCTTCCGCCTTGGTGGTATAGAACGAATCGAACACTTTTCCTATTACCTCCTCCGCCAGACCCGAGCCGTTGTCGGCCACCGAGATACGGATAAGCTCCTCCTGCGGATGCGATGAGGAGATGCGCAGGAGGCGCATGCCTGGGTTATCCGTCATCGCGTCGATGGCATTGATCACCAGGTTGAGGAGCACCTGCTGAATCTGCACGCTCTCGCAAAAAACCACGTCATTCTTAGCGGCAAGATCCAGCTCAAGCGAAACGAATTGTCGCTCCAGCTCAAGACGCGACAGGTTTAAGATATCTCGCGCGATATGATGCAGCCTTGCCGGGGCGAACGCCATCACCTGATTGCGGGTCAGCGCCTGAAGCCCGCGAATAATATCGCCCGCGCGCTGGCCTTCGCGAATAATCTCCTCAATACTCTGTCTGGCGTTGTTAAGCTGCGCCGGTTCACGCTTCAGCCATCTCAGACCGGCGCCGGCGTTAGCAACGATCGACATCAGCGGCTGGTTGATCTCATGGGCGATAGACGAGGTGAGCTGGCCCACCGTGGTGGCGCGCGCGACGCGGGCCAGTTCCGCCTGGGCGATCCTCACCGCATCTTCAGACTGCCGCTGCGTGGTGATATCGGTCAGGGTGCCAAAATACTCCGCCACCTCAGGCCAGTTATCGTTCGGCTCGCCAATACCCTTGATGTAGCGGCATTCGCCGTCGTCCCGAATGATGCGAAACTCCGCCTGCATCACCACACCCTTCTCGACGCTGGTTTCAATCAGCTCGCGCAGCGACACGATATCGTCCGGGTGCACGCGGCTCTGAAACTCCGCCATCGAGGTGGTGGTCTGGGTTTCTGGCAGCCCCATGATGCGCTTATATTCGTCGGAGATGTACTGAATGTCCGGCTCAAGGTGCCAGTGCCAGGTGCCGGTATGGCTTATTTTTTCGCCCAGCATCAGCGAGGTCTGACTGGCGCGCAGCTGCTTCTCAATTTTACGGCGCTGATTGTTCTCGTCGACCAGTTCGGCATAGAGGCGCGCGGTTTCGAGCGAAACGGCGGCCTGCGCTCCGAGCATCGACACAATCCGCGAATGATCGGCGGTAAAGACGTCGGGCATCAGCCGGTTCTCAAGATAGAGCACGCCGACCATTTGCGCCTGCCTGAACATTGGCACGCACATGACCGCCGCGCCCGACGCCACCAGATAGTTATCCTGGCTGAAGGGGCTAAACACCTCCGGTTTGCCGGTGCGGATCTCCTGCCCGGTGCGGATCACCGCCGATAAGATCGACAGCGGCAGATCGGTTGCGGTCGGCAGCTCGCACACAATACGCACCTTGACGCCTTCGACGGTGGTAGAGGCGCGCGCCTGGATTTCCGGGATATTGCCGTCGGTCAGCCGGATCAGCATGCAGTGCTGCGCGCCCGCCCGCTCGACCAGCATCATCATCAGAATATGAATCAGGCGATCCAGATTAATCTCCTCGGTCAGGGCGCGCATCACGGTCACCATGCTTTGCAGATCGCTGATCAGCGCGCTCTGCTCGAAGGAGACGGTGCTCAGGGCGGTTTGCGTATGATGCCCGGCGAGGGAGGGATAGCGCATTTCCAGCTGGCGTACCTTTGCGCCCGCCCCCCAGCGATCCCAGGCGGAGATTGCGCCTTTAATATAGGCGTCGCCCGCGAACGCCATGTTGCGCGCATAGGCCATACGCGCCGCCAGTTCGCACGCCAGCCCGTTGATATGATGAAACTGCCCTTCACGCGACAGGGTGATGGCGCGCTCAAACTGTTCGGCTGCCTGCCCGGCTTCGCCGTCAAGGCGCAGCAGCTCGGCGCGCAGCAGCGCCTCTTTGTCGGCGAAGGTGTTGGTATTTTCGTTCGCCCAGGTCACGATCTTGTCGAGATGCTGCTGCAGCTGCAGGCGCAGCGGACCGCTAAGAGGACCCGGCGTGAGCGGAACGGTGATTGCCAGCGCGCTGTAGAGATGAAAATCCAGCATGTGCACATGGCCAGGAATATGATCGGTAAAGGGCGCCGCGTCGGCAAAGTAGCGCGCCGCGCAGGCATATTCCGCCGCAAAAAAGTGCGCCATGCCTTTATAAAGCCGCGACCAGAACTGGATCAGGTACATCGGCTCCACCGCCTGTTCCGGCCTGACCGCGTCCAGCACCGGCGGCAGAAAATCCTGCCCTGAGAATTCGCTTCCGCGCGGCTTGCGCAGAAAGAGCACATAGTCCAGCTGCATGCCGAGGATCATCTCTACGTCGCGGTACTGCGCCTTGCGGACAAACAGCATGCCGCGCGTAATAGAAGTATGGACCGCCTCCAGATGATCGCCGCGGGCAAGATAGTTCATAACGATATGACGCAGCGCCAGGCAGGCCGAGGTGCGGTCGCCGGTTTCGACCCCCACGTCGAAGGCGGCCTTCGCGCGCTCGATCGCATAGGAGAGCGGCATCGTCCAGATGCTGACCTGGTCAAGCGGCAGCAGCGTGCGCGCTTTAAAGCTGACGAAGTCGTGCTTATAGGCCAGCTCGCGCGCCAGCAGCGTGCTGGCGAAGCCTCGGCTGTACTCATCATACTGATCGCCGCACACCACGCCATACCAGGAGAGCGCCAGGGTCGATGCGCCGCTCAGCCCGCGCGCCATCGACAGATGCAGCAGCTTGCACAGGATCATAAAGTGCAGGCGCGGGTTGCTGAACGCGGCAAAGGTGCTGGCGCTCGCCATCAGATTCATGATCGCTTCGGTTTTTTTGCAGCTGAGCAGCGGCAGCGCGCGAAAGCGCGCGTAGGGATTTTTGCCGACCGCCTCTTTAAGCTCGATACGCGCCCTGTCGCACTCCAGGCGGTCCGGATAGCGGTTGAGCTGAATGCCAAACACCGCCAGCCAGGCGAGCGCGGTTTCCAGCGCCAGTTTACTGTCCGACTGGCGCATATGAATTTCAGCGATCAAACAGGCTGCTTCGGCTTTCTCCGTAATTTCACCGGGCGAGGCCGCGATTTCCGAGCATAACGCCAGCGCCACCGAGAGGTTGCCGTTGAGGAATTCGCATTCGGCCTCCTCCAGCAGAAACTCGCTCTGGTCGTCGCTGCCTACGCTGCTGTTGAGCAGGCGCGCAGTCTGCAGGTAGCGCAGCGCCGAAACGTAATCGCCGGTATCTTTCGCCCGGCGGCTCGCCTTCAGCATCAGCTGGCAGAAGGTTTGCGCGTCGTGCGCCAGCAGCCCGCCATTTCTGATCGACAGCAGATGATGCGCGGCCCTGAACAGCACGGCGTTGGTCACCTCAAGATCCGACAGATGCATATAGTGCAGCGCGGCCAGATAGTGAAAGGCGTCCTTGTCGGTCGGCTCCAGCAGATCGAGCGCCGCCTCATGCATGCTGTCATGCATAAACGCGTACTCTTTGCCGCTCAGCGCGATCAGCTTTGCCGTCGCCGCCGGCAGCAGCGTCTGTTCGATCTCTGCCACGGCTACACCGAGGATGCGGCTCATGGTCTCCAGCTCCCCTGCACTGCCCAGCGAGGCGAACTTGCCCAACAGATGGCGGGTCGGCAGCGGCAAAGTGGAGAGGTGCTGCAGCACGCTGGCGGCAACGTTGGCCGCATAGTGGCAGTTTCTCAGCGCCTGCGCATCATAGGCCCAGCGGAAGGGCGCATTGTGGGTGATCAGGCCGTCGCGCAGCGCCTGGCGAATAAAGTCGTGGGTGGCGAGGGGATTGCCGGCGGTCTTTTCGTGAATAACCTGCGCCAGCTCCGCCGTTTCGCCGCTGCGGGTATGGAACAGCCCTGCCAGCCAGCTCGCAATGTTTTTTTCGCTGAAAGGTTCCGGCGTGATATCGGTAATGCGCGCCGCGCAGGCGCGGATGCGCTTCAGGTTGTCGTCAATCGTCGGACAGGGCAGCGAAACGCTGTCGAGATAGGCGATCACCAGCAGCAGCGGGATATCGTCGCTTAGCGCCAGCAGGTTTTGCAGCAGCTGCAGCGTGGCGCGATCGGCCCAGTGCACATCGTCGATCAGAATAACCAGCGGACGGCCGGGCGCGGTGAAGGCTTTCACCAGGTTGCAGGCTGCCAGGTTAAAGCGATTTCTGGCGTCCTGCGCGTGCGTGTGGGCGTGCACGGCCGCTTTCTGATTGAGTAGAATGCCCAGCTCCGGCACCAGGTTAACCGCCAGACCGGCATACTCGCCCAGCAGGCAGGCGATATGCGACTTCCAGCGCGCCATCTCCTCAGTGGGCAGGCCGAGCACGTGCAGCGTCAGCGTCCTGAAGGCGGCGGTAAAAACCGCGTAGGGCAACACGGGGGAGTGGCGATCTGCCTTTACTACCGTCATCAGCGCTTTTTTGTTACGCAACAGCTTAATCGACGAGGCGATCAGCGAGGATTTGCCCGCGCCCGGCACGCCGCCAATCGCCACCAGACTGTGCTTGCCGCTTTTGCTGACCTCGTCAAACGCCGCCAGAATATCGGTCGCCTGGGGATGATCGGCGCAGAGCGCGTCGGGCGATAAATTTGCGGTCTGAGCGTCCTGCATGCCGAGGGCAAAGGAGGCGATCATGCCATCCGGCATCAGGGTCGCCGCGCAGCGCCGCAGATCGGCCAGCACCCCTTCCGCCGTCTGGTAACGGTATTCCGGCGATTTTGCCAGCAGCCGCAGGATGACGGAGGAGAGAACCATCGGGATCTCCTGGCGTATCAGATGCGGCGGCAGCGCTTCCGACGCGATATGGTGGTGCACCCATTCCGCGTGGCCACCCTCGGCACTGCCGTAGGGCAGCCTGCCGGTGAGCAGCTCATACAGCACGATGCCCAGGCTGTACAAATCGCTGACGCGGCTGACGGGATGCGCCGAGCGGGAGGTATGCTCGGGCGACATATAGGCGAGCGTGCCGCCCGCCACCGGCAGACCCGGCTGCTGCAGCAGATCGCTGTCGATCGACGAAAGGCCGAAGCCGCCCAGCAGAACTCGTCCATCCTCGGTATAGAAAAAGTTCGCCGGTTTGATATCGCCATGCACCAGGCCCTGCTGATGCATCAGGCTCAGGGCGCTGCAAAGCATCGCGGCGCTGGCGAGAAATTCAGGCAGGGTGCCAGGGGGCGTACATAAAACATCCGCCAGCGTACGATAGTTGAACGGCCGGTAAATCAGGGCATATTGTCCCTGATAAAGGGTGTGGCTCAGGGGCTTTAGCGCCCAGTGATCGGAGAGGCGCGCGCGCAGCGCGTACTCATTTTTCAGCAGCTGCGTCACCTGAAAAAGCGACGCTTCCGTGCCTGCGGTCGCCAGCACGAAGGTTTCGCCGGTGACCCCATGCCGACACAGCAGCCAGTCGACATTGCCCTCCTGCGCCAGGGGAGTAAAAGAGATATCGTCTGAAAGCGCGACGCAATCGGTTTCTGCTCTCTCTAATGCCTGCGGATGTATGCTCATTGGCGGGTAGCCCTTGAGGAGAACGCCTGACGGATATGTTCAAACAACGTATCAATTTCGATAGGCTTTGGCAAAAAGGCGACCGCGCCAAGGTTAATGGCATACCGCAGCATGCTGTCATCGCCGTTGCCGGAAATGATAATGCCCGGCGGGTTCATCAGCCGCCGGGTCAGATTGATGAAAAGCTCGAAACCATTCATGCCTTTCAGTTGCACATCAATGATAAAAAGCGCGGCATTCGCCATCGCTGCTTCATCACAGAGAAGCGATTCTGCCGACTCGAAAGCCTGGGTGAGATAACCTTCAGACTGGAGCAGGTTGGTCAGACCATTGCGGACAGAACGTTCATCATCGACGACGACAATGCGCTGCGACAGCTGCATGCTGTTTTCCTTAAATGAAACTCAGGCCTGCGAGAGGCGCTTCCTTAGGAGGCTTTGTCACCTGAGGGCGGGGGCGTGTCACCGATTTTATGGTGATACTCATGGCGAAACCAGCGCAGCTTTACCGGCTCGCGCTTGATGACGCTTTTCGCCAGCGGAATCAGATGTTCGCCCACCTGCATGCCGAACAGACCCAGCAGCGCAATAATCGGCGGCGCGGGCGAGTTCACGCCCAGCGCGGCATAAATCAGCCCGGCCAGAATGCCGACCGCCAGCGAGACAGAATAAGTTTTCAGCATAATTAGCCTGCGTGACTGGCGATGGATAAATGCGCCGTCGGGTGAGCTTCAGCGACGACCTGCGACTGCGCCGCTGCCGGAACCTGCGCGGTGGCGTCGTGGTGAAACAGCTGCCCGCCCAGGGTGCTGCCGACGATCATGCCGAGCAGCCCCACCAGCGCCACGGCTGGCGGCGCTGGCGACTGGACTTTAAGCAGCGCGTAAACCAGGCCGATGAGTACACCCGCCCCCAGCGAGATCAATAAAGGGCTCACAGGTTCTCCTTCTTAGCATGGCGGGCCGGCCCAATGAAGGAACGGCCCGCTGGAGAGATTAACGAACGTTCGCAGGCACCGGGGCCAGCGTGCGGTGTTCGCTCTTCTGGCGAGAAGGCGCTTTGTGCACCATAGTGTAAGCATAATCAACGCCGATGCCGTAGGCGCCGGAATGCTCTTTCGCGATATCCATAACGGCGTTATAGGTCTCTTTATGCGCCCAGTCGCGCTGCCACTCCAGCATCACCTGCTGCCAGGTGACCGGGATCACGCCAGCCTGGATCATGCGCTGCATCGCGTAGTCGTGCGCTTCTTTCGTGGTGCCGCCTGACGCGTCGGCCACCATATAAATCTCATAATCGCCTTCCAGCATGGCGCACAGCGCGAAGGTGTTGTTGCACACTTCGGTCCACAGACCGGACACGACAACTTTTTTCTTGCCGTTTGCCGCCAGCGCGTCGCGCACTTTCTGATCGTCCCAGGAGTTCATAGAGGTACGCTCAAGAATGTCCTGGCCAGGGAAGACATCCAGCAGCTCCGGGAAGGTGTTGCCAGAGAAGCTTTCCGTCTCAACGGTGGTCAGTACCGTCGGGATGTTGAAGACTTTTGCCGCTTTCGCCAGCGCCACAACGTTGTTTTTCAGCACCTGACGATCGATTGACTGAACGCCAAACGCCATCTGCGGCTGCTGGTCGATAAAGATGATCTGGCAGTTTTGCGGCGTCAGTACTTCAAGTTTGCGATTGGTCATGTCTTTGCCCATTGAGGTTATATTGCTAAGTACCGTGGAAAGAGTAACGGCGTAAATGGACAGTCTCCCTGCTACCCCGATGGCATCACGTCGCTCAACCGGTGGGTCACTGTCTGAGCGCAGTGTAGGAAGCTTTTTTTTTTCAAACTATTATCTCTAGGTATAACTATACGAACGTATACCTATACCCCGGTATACCTATCCTTTTGTATAACTAGACGCTTTCCAGCCCACCCGATCATAATCCCGCCATCCCAGTAGCCTGCGCTTATGGCAGGACAATGCTCTGTCCGCGGCCGTCCGTGCCGCGTCGGACAACTCAATTCAGGAGATTCTATGGTTACCCTCGGTAAAGCAGATGTCATTCTCACCAATGGGCGATTTCATACCGTCGATCGCGGCAACCCGATCGCCGATGCCGTCGCCATTCGCGACGGCAAGTTTCTGGAAGTAGGCAGCCTGGCTGAGGTGATGCAGCACCACTGCGAAGGCACCAAAGTCATCGACCTGAAGGGGCATACCGCGATCCCCGGCCTTAACGATTCGCACCTGCACCTGATCCGCGGCGGCCTGAACTACAACCTGGAGCTGCGCTGGGAAGGCGTGCCGTCGGTCGCCGATGCGCTGCGCATGCTGAAAGCGCAGGCGCTGCGCACGCCGACGCCGCAGTGGGTACGCGTGGTGGGCGGCTGGACCGAATTTCAGTTCGCCGAGCGCCGCATGCCGACGCTGGACGAAATCAACGAGGCCGCGCCCGATACCCCGGTATTCGTGCTGCACCTCTATGACCGCGCCCTGCTCAACCGCGCCGCGCTCAAAGTCGTGGGCTATACCAAAGATACGCCGAACCCGCCGGGCGGCGAGATCCAGCGCGACAGCAACGGCAACCCGACCGGCATGCTGATTGCGCGTCCTAACGCCATGATCCTCTACGCCACGCTGGCGAAAGGCCCGAAGCTGCCGCTGGAGCAGCAGGTCAACTCCACCCGCCAGTTTATGCGCGAGCTGAACCGTCTTGGCCTCACCAGCGCCATCGACGCCGGCGGCGGCTTCCAGAACTACCCGGAAGATTATGAAGTGATCGCCGAGCTGCATGAGAAGAAGCAGATGACGATCCGCATCGCCTATAACCTCTTTACCCAGCGCCCCGGACATGAGCTGGAAGATTTTGAAAAGTGGACCGATATGCTGACGCCGGGCCAGGGCAGCGACTACTTCCGCCACAACGGCGCAGGCGAGATGCTGGTCTTCTCTGCCGCCGACTTCGAAGATTTCCTTGAGCCGCGCCCCGATCTGGCACCGGGCATGGAGGATGAGCTGGAGCGCGTGGTGCGTCATCTGGTCGAGCACCGCTGGCCGTTCCGCCTGCACGCCACCTACGACGAGTCGATCAGCCGCATGCTCGACGTCTTTGAAAAAGTTAACCGCGACATTCCTTTTAACGGCCTGCACTGGTTCTTTGACCATGCCGAAACCGTTACCCAGCGCAATATCGACCGCATCAAAGCGCTGGGCGGCGGCATCGCGGTGCAGCACCGTATGGCGTTCCAGGGCGAATACTTCGCCGAGCGCTACGGCATCGAAGCGACCCGCCACACGCCGCCGGTCGCGCGCATGCTGGAGACCGGCGTGCCGGTGGGACTGGGCACCGACGCCACGCGCGTCGCCAGCTATAACCCCTGGACCGCGCTCTACTGGCTGGTTTCCGGCCGCACCGTCGGCGGCATGCAGATGTATGACGTCAACGCACGCCTCGATCGCGACACCGCGCTGATGCTGTGGACCCAGGGCAGCGCCTGGTTCTCCAGCGAGCAGGGCAAAAAGGGCCAGATCAAAACGGGCCAGCTGGCGGATATGGTGGTGCTGAGCAAAGACTATTTCAGCGTGCCGGAAGAGGAGATCAAAGGTATCGAGTCGGTGCTGACGCTGGTGGACGGCAACATCGTTTACGCCGCCGGATCCTTCAGCAGCGAGGCGCCGCCCTCGATTCCGGTGCTGCCTGAGTGGTCGCCGGTGGTCAAGGTGCCAGGTCACTACCGCAGCGCGCCGCCGACCGCAGCCACCCGCGTGGGGATGCAGCAGATGCCGCACCAGTGCAGCGGCCCGTGCGGCGTGCACAGCCACGCCCATGACGTGGCGCGCGGCGCTAATCTGCCGGTGTCCGAGGAGAACGCCTTCTGGGGCGCGCTTGGCTGCAGCTGCTTCGCGTTCTGATCATCATGACGACCTCCTTTTCTCAGCCGCCTCGCATTAACGCGGGGCTGTTCTTCCTGCGCCTCACCGGCTGCCTGCTGCTGCTTTACGTACACGGGCTGCCGAAGGTGTTTCACTTCAGCGAAGAACTGACGCGTATCGAGGATCCTTTCGGCCTCGGTCCCTGGATGAGCTTATTGCCGGCGATTTTTGCCGAAGTCATCTGCCCGTTATTTATTCTGATCGGCGTGTTCACCCGCCTCGCCTGCCTGCCGATTATCGGCGTGTTGCTGGTAGCGATGCTGTTTGTCCATCCCGGCTGGAGCATCGCCGAAGGCCAGTTCGGCTGGCTGCTGCTGATTATCTTTACTACCCTGGCGATTACCGGCCCAGGCCAGTGGCGCCTCGGCGCCGGCACGCGCAGAGAGGTTCGCTATGGCGCAGGTTAACGATATTCATAACGTCGCTCAGGGCGAAGCGACGGCGCCCGCAGCGACGGCCGCATCGCCCTGGCAGCCGCTGCGTCAGCCGCTGTTCCGCATGCTGTGGATCGCCACGGTGGTCTCCAACATCGGATCCTGGATGAACGACGTCGGCGTTAACTGGACCATGCTGACGCTGAGCGCCGATCCGCTGAGCGTGGCGCTGGTGCAGGCGGCAAGCAGCCTGCCGATGTTCCTGTTCGCGCTGCCCTCCGGCGTGCTGGCCGATATTATCGATCGGCGTAAATACCTGCTGTTCTCGCAGCTGTGGGTCTTTATCGCCGCCGCCGGTCTGACGCTGCTCTCCTTCACCGGGCACGTCACGCCGCTGGTGCTGCTGATTGCCGCCTTCCTGATGAGTACCGGGGCGGCGATGAGCTCGCCGCCGTTCCAGGCGATCGTGCCGGATCTGGTCAGCAAAAATGAGCTGGGGCCGGCCATCGCGCTGAATTCGCTCGGCATCAACATCAGCCGCGCCATCGGTCCGGCGCTTGGCGGCCTGATCCTCTCATTCGCCGGGCCGTGGGTGGTCTTTATGCTCAACGCCCTCTCGGTGCTCGGCGTGGCGTGGGTGCTCTATCGCTGGAAAGAGGCGCCCAGCGTACAGCGGCTGCCGCCGGAACACTTCTTTTCAGCGGTGCGCGCCGGTCTGCGCTACGTGCACGCTGCGCCCGTGCTGCGCAACGTGCTGGTGCGCACCGTCGCCTTCTTCGTATTCGGCAGCGCCGGCTGGGCGCTGCTGCCGCTGGTGGCACGCCGCGAGCTGGGGCTGGGTCCAGGCGGCTACGGCATTATGCTGGCCTTTATCGGCGTGGGCGCCATCAGCGGCGCGGTGCTGCTGCCGCGGCTGCGTAAACGCTTCAACCCCGATCGGCTGATGGTGCTGGCGAGCCTGATGTTCGCCGCCACCATGCTGGCGCTCGCCTTTGTGCGCCACTTCTGGCTGCTGAACGCTTTTGAGTTCTTCACCGGCTTCGCCTGGATTGCCGTGCTCTCAACGCTTAACCTGGGCGCGCAGCGCAGCGCGGCACGCTGGGTGAAAGCGCGCGCGCTGGCGGTCTATCTCACCGTGTTCTTCGGCTCAATGACCGTGGGCAGCGCCATCTGGGGACAGCTGGCGTCGCGCTACGGCATCCCGGTTTCGCTCTGCGTCGCCACCCTGGGCATGGCGCTGGCCTGCCTGACGGTCCTGCGCTGGCGGCTTGATCAGGATCCCGACCTCAATCTCGACGTCAGCGAGATCGCCGAGCCGGTCCCGACGCTGGCGATCCATCACGACCGCGGTCCGGTGCGCGTCAGCTACGAGTACCAGATCCGCCAGGGGGACGCTCACGCCTTTACGGTCTGTATGCAGGATATGAGGCGCGTGCGCCGTCGCGGCGGCGCCATCAACTGGGCGGTCTATGAAGACATTCTTCAGCCGGGCATCTTCGTCGAAACCTTTGTGGTGGGATCCTGGATGGAGCATCTGCGTCAGCTTGAGCGCTACACCATGAACGATAAGAAAATCGAGAACCGCGTTTATGCCTTCCATCAGGGCGAACAGATGCCGGTCGCACGCTATCTGGTGGCGCCTGAATAACGGCTTTTTTCATTCACCCTCGCAGGGAAAAGGCCCTGAGCACAACTAAAAGCACGCTGGCGTGCGTTAAGGCGTTTTCCGCCCCGACAAAAGCCGCCCCGCGTTAATGCGGAGCGGCTTTAAACCGGCGCATAACACGCTGTCACTTATCGATATCTTTCAGCGCAAACGCCGTCATAACCAGAAGCGTCGACGTAAAGGACGCATTGACCAGTAAGGCGGTCAGCATTTTCTCCCCCTGTTTCGCTGTCAGGTAAAACCGCGCAAGGCCGGTCTCAGCAGGCTGCCGCCACTGGTGCCTGGCCCACCTCTTTTTCAATCAGCCGCATCAGCAGCGAAATGCGGCGATCGGTTCGCTCTGGCGTATCGGGAGGCAGATGGTAGTGCAGCGTGTAGAGTTTGCCTTTCTCATTGAAAAAATCAGCGGCCACCACCGGCATGATGCCGCCCGGCACGCGCTGATAATTGACCTGCAGCCGCGAATTGCCCAGCTTCATCCTGACCGCCATCACGCTCTCATCCGCGACGGACGGGTAAAGCTGCCTGTCTGCCGGCACGATAATGCGGTTCATGACACACCTCCTGCTCTCCAGATAGATGCATAGCGGAGGGCGACGCAACCGGCGCCCTCCCCGGTACGGTCAGGCTGCGCTTACGCCTGATGTTCAATCACGCCTGCTGTATGGTGCGCAATGGGTATGCGGCGCGGTTTTTCGCTTTCCGGGATCGCCAGATGCAGACCGACGCTGAGCAGCCCATCCTGCAGTCGCGCCTCGGTCACTTTCATATGCTCCGGCACGCTGTAGCTGAGGCGGAAATCGGTGCGGCTGATGCCGCGGTGCAGCCAGCCGCCGTCGCTGCGATCGCCGTCCGCGTTCGCCTCGCTTTCGGCGCGCGCCTCTTTCCGGCCGGTCACCGTCAGGCGGCCGCCCGCGACTTCGATCTCCAGCTCGCTCTCTTTCCAGCCGGGCACGCTCAGGGTAAGCGCATAGCGCTCATCGTCGAGCTGCCTGAGGTTGTAAGGGGGCGTGACGGCAACGGGCGTATCGCCGGTCAGCTGGCTAAAGAGGCGGTCAATGCGGCTGAAGCGATCGGAAAACAGGGCGTCGCTGAGTAAAGGAAATACGGGGAAAGTACGTGAAGCCATAGTGATAACCTCCTGAATTAGTCGTTCATTCAAAAGCTCATCGGGGAAACAGGCGTCTCGCCTGTTCAGTGACAGTTATAGAGTTTCCGGGAAAATTTTCAAGAGGCTTTCTGCATAATTTTTAATCATCAAATTTTTTGACTTTATCCAGCAACAAACAGGGATTTTCACCTTCCGATGGAATCTCTATTATCCATTCCATCGAGGCAGAACGCCTCATAACTTAAAAATATCTCTGAGGAATCGACCATGAAAACCATCAAAAATTTCGTTGCTGTTGCCCTTTTCGCCCTGCTTTCTTCTGCCAGCTTTGCCCAAACGGTTACCGCTACCGCCTCCACGCTGGACGGTGCCGAAGCGCAGATCGCCGCGCAGGCTAAACTGGCTGGCACCGGTTACAGCATCACCGAAGCCTACGCAGGCAACCAGGTGCATATGACCGCTCGCCTGACCAAATAACGGCGCTGAAAACAGAGAAAAGGGGCCGCCTGTGGGCGGCCCC